>JBBRYZ010000084.1:0-17460 GCA_038237165.1 Bacteroidales bacterium
TGCGGCTTTTTGCCAAGCCATATAGTGTGGCAAATAAATCACAGCCAGGAGTAATTATCAGGGAGGACAAGGCAGACAATATGCCTAAAGCCCGTGCATCTCTTGAGGATACATATAAGTACATCATCAGTAGTTTGAAAAAGGCGGAGTCGTTAATGAGTGAGGATATGCCGGCCGAAAGGAATAATGATAATCATAGGTTTGCAAGCATTTACGCTGTCTGGGCCGAACTTTCGCGCGTATATCTGTATAAAGGAGAGTTGGATAGTTGTATAATGTATTCTGACAAGCTTATTAATTCAGGAAAGTTTGTATTGGAAACACCAGAGAGCTTTCCGGGATATTTTGCTTCAGCTAAAACAGGATCCGAAAGTATCTGGCTTATTCCTTACAACCTGGTTGATGACCAGTTGAACGGATCAGTAGCATCAATGATCTACAACGGGAACAATTGCTGGGCCGAAGAAGGAGCAAGTGCTTCAATTCTTACCGATATGGGTTATGGAACCAAAATGGTCAACATTGATCAGCGCTGGAAATACATTGTAACAGACGTTCCTATTGTTAAAAATGGCGTGAATATGTTTTATATCAGCAAATTTTCAGGTCAGGATGGCTCATCAACGCTAAGTTCGCCAGTGATGTTCCGGTTAGCTGAAATCTACCTCAACAGGGCCGAATCTTATGCTAAAAAAGCAGATGTGGCCAATGCAGTTGCCGATTTAAATTCAATACTCGAAAACCGACTGATCGTTCCGGATGGTGAAAATATGGATGACTACCTGTTTGATAGTGGAATGGCTGGCAACAAAATTGTTGATGCAGTGCTGAAAGAAAGACGAATTGAACTCGCCTTTGAAGGACATCGCATTTTTGACCTTTTGCGTAACGGGAAAGACGTTGTTCGGAATTATTGGGGTTTCCACCTCGACAACTTCAATGGTGTACCAGCAGGGTCTGAGCCAGGCCTGAGCACACCTGGAGTTTTATTCAAGGCCAATGACCCAAATCTGATTTACCCGATTCCATCGAGTGAAATCACTACAAATAAACTTTGTCAACCTAACTCATAATTTTTATGAAAAACTTCAGAAAAATACAATTATATATTGCTGCATTTACGCTGATTTTCACCCTGTCGTGCAGCAAGGAGGGCAAATACAATCTTGAAGAAACACCTCCATTGGATTTCCGGTCCTATTATGATGGCCTTAACGTTACTTTCGCCAATGCCGAAAAAGGTGCAACCGATATTTCCTGGGATTTTGGAGATAAATCGGCAATAGTTAAAGGCGATTCCATTACGCATACTTATGCTGGAATTGGCAATTATCTCATCACCATGAACGGAACTGTTGGGGGGAAGGCCTATACTTTCCACACCGTTTTAAGAGTCGACAAAGCATCAGTAATTGACCTTGAAGATGAATCGTTCGACGATTGGAATGGAGTAACTTATCCTGATTTCCAGCTTTCGGGTAAAGGAGCCATTAAATCAGCAAAAGTCGATTACGACGCCAATTATCTTTATGTGTATTTGGAATTCGACTCCATTGCAGAGAATGCAGGATTAACTAATCATATATTCGGCATATACATGGACGTTGACAATTCAGTTGCAACCGGGTTCTCGATGAAAGAAATGGGCGTGGATTACGGTTGCGAAGGGAATATATACGGTGGATCGTTTTCGCCGAGTAAAGTAGATATGATAAAGGGTGATCCGGGTTGGCCATTTATGGGTTTTGACAACGAACATGCCATTAAACCAGGTTATATCACCAAAGAAGGCAATACCATAAAAATGGAATTTGGAGTATCAAGGGAAGTTTTCAAAATAAACTCCCAGTCCATGGCATTCTCAATGAGTATTATGAATTCCGACTGGTCGGATGTTGGGAATATAGTTACTCCACTGCCTGATTTTAATGAAAAAGTTGTTGTAATGATGAATAAGGCAAGCAAGAAGTAACGGCGGCATTAAAATTAAAGAACTTCACTGAACTGTGGCGTTTCTTATCCTGAATTAGAGCTCCCTGGCCAAAGCCGGGGAGCTGTTTTGCTTAAGGAGAGCAAACTGTTGATTGTTTTAAATGCCGGAGTTCCGGCCTGTAAAATGCATGAACGGGTAAAAATAAATCCAAAACTCAGTGCCAATCTTAATGGCAAATAAATAATAAGAAAACACAAGCAAAATGAAGAATCAAAATTAAATCAGTGATACTTTAGGTTTGCGTAACATCAATCAAACTGATTACGGGCGAAGCCGTTGGATAATCTGAATAATATTTCTTGTTCACCGGTGGAATATTAGCACAATTCCTCTGAAATACTACGTCAACTTAATGTGGGTAACTTTATAACTGTCATTAATCATGAGTCCATTTAATGACGGTAGTTATGAATGATTGCAATTAATATTGGACGATGAATGAACAATAAGGTTTTAAAATAATTATAATTAATAAAAAATAATACTAAAGATAATATTAACTATAAATAATGTTTATATTTGTATTCGAAATGATATGAAAGTATCCAGGCTTACGGAACGAAAATTTACTTTCATCTGAAATAGTTGGTGCGTTCAATATTAGTTTCATCCTGCCTTTACTTCATACTAGTCACAATAACAATACCTGTCTAACGGATTATCGCTCCAAATTGTAAGGCTACATATGTGATGTTTGGGGTTGAGATAAAACACTTGTTTTAGAATCCAATAAATAAATTCAAACGAAGCATAGGGATATCCGAAACAGATATGCTGTAACTCATTACTAATACCGAAACTGATTTTGCTATTTGGCCTGTAATGCTAAACGACGCTATAATACTGAAAAATATTAATTAAAGAATGAACAACAAATCAATCAACAATTAAATAAACCAACAAACCAAAATCACGTGCTATGAGAAAATTTACACTTCTAATTGTGCTACTCCTTTTAGGGGGAATGCAGGTTCTGCTCGCACAAAAAATAATCAAGGGTACTGTCACCAGTAAGGAGGATGGCAGCGGTATCCCCGGGGCGTCTGTTGTTGTAGTCGGTACTACTGCCGGCGCAATTACTGATCTGAATGGTAATTTCAGCTTCACAGCTCCGGCTAACGCAACCAAACTGAAAATTTCCTTTTTAGGAATGAAAAGCGTTGAGATTGAGATTGGTACACTTAAGGAATTTAGTATCGTCCTTGAGCCTGACGCCACTACTCTCGATGAAGTTGTAGTTGTAGGTTATGGAACCCAGAAAAAAAGAGATCTCACCGGAGCTATTACTTCTGTAAAGGCCAATGATATCCTGGTTTCATCCAATCCCGACATAGGCCATGCCTTGCAAGGCAAAGCAGCAGGTCTTATGATCAGAGAAAACAGCGCACAACCTGGTGGCGGACTTGATATTTTTATCAGGGGAGCGGGTTCAATACTTGCAAGTAATGCACCTTTGTACGTTGTTGACGGGTTTCCAATCACTGATTTACAACAACCTGGTAGCGGTAACCGATACGATGCAGGTTCCCAAAGTGTTCTGAACACATTCAATCCGAATGATATAGCATCAATCGAAGTACTGAAGGATGCAAGTGCTACTTCTATTTATGGCGCACGTGCTGCTCACGGTGTTATACTCATCACCACCAAACGCGGCCTCGAAGGCAAACCGGTAATTCAGTATTCAGCTTCCTATGCTTTTCAGAAATATAACAACTCTTTTGATGTAATGCCACTTAACGAGTGGATGCAGGTACGAAATGAAGCAAAATGGGAAGATTATTTATACCAGAACCATGTGGAACCCTGGGGCTCTAAAACCCTGGCTGAATTTCAGTCGCAGGATGACTATGAATTTCATAATATGTATACCCAGAACGCCATTAAAAATGTTGGCAAGGGTACGGACTGGCTTGGATTGGTAACACGGAATGGAGCCATACAGCAACATAATATCTCTATTTCAGGAGGTAATAAATCGACCAAATTTATGGTTTCTGGAAACTATTACGATCACCAGGGCGTTATCAAAAATTCTGGTTTTCAAAGGTATACCGTTAGGGGCAATGTTGACCAGGCTTTAAGCAAATACGTAAAGCTTGGTTTCGATTTTGCATTCAGCCGTATCAACAATAAAAACAGTTCGCTGGGTGACCAGCCATGGGAGAACTCGGGTATAATCAGGGCTGCCATACAACAGGGACCACATATCCTTGCTATTGACGAAGACGGACATTATCCTCTAAATCCACAACTTTCGCAGCAACCCAATCCATACTCCTTACTCACCATTACTGACAATGGACGAATTGAAAGAACCATGGTAAATTCCTTCCTCGATATTACCCCGGTAGCCGGTTTGGTGATACGACTTAAAACCGGACTCGACAGGGGTATTACCAACCGCTGGACCTATCTTCCTCAAACCACATTAGCCGGTGAAACAGAGCATGGGAAAGCCACTATTTCGGAAATTGATCATAATGGCTATCTTCTCGAAGCAACAGCAAACTATACAAAGACGATTGGCGATGGACACAATTTTAGCTTGTTAGCCGGCGCTTCGGAAGAAAAATCTGTTGACCAGTCGAATAGCAGTGGTAACTCTGGTTTTATCACCGATGCTTTTCTCTGGAATAACCTTGGCTCAGGAAGTGGTACCAAAGCTGTTAGTTCATCAGGCTCTGAGGATCATATAGCTTCCTATTTCGGACGTTTGAATTACATTTTTAAAGAAAAGTATTACGTTACAGCAACGGTACGTACCGACGGGGCCAGTGTTTTTGGAGCAAATAATAAATGGGCTACCTTCCCATCACTCGCCTTGGGCTGGAACATGGCCAACGAATCATTTTTTGGAAATCTAAAAAATACGGTCTCCCAGTTAAAACTTAGGTTAAGTTACGGTCAAACCGGTAATTCAACTATCGGAAGCAATGCGTTTGCAGCCTATAGCGCCTACCTGGCATATCTTTCGGGAGATGATGTTAAAAATATTGGAGTCTCCCTTTCGCGTCTTGCAAGTCCGGATTTGAGGTGGGAAACCACTACCGAAGCTAACTTGGGTATTGACTTCAGTATGTTCAAGGATAGGGTGAATGGATCACTCGAACTCTATAGCAGGGTCATATCTGATTTGTTAGCGTTTAAACCAATAAACAGTTATCACGATGTTAACCGTGTTGCTTATAATGTGGGTGAAACACAGAGCCGTGGTTTTGAGTTTACCCTTGTTACCCGCAATGTTGCAATGAACGATTTTCAATGGAAAACTACTCTCTCATTCTCCAGATTCAAAGATACCTGGAAGAAAAGAGCAGACGACTGGAAGCCTAATGTGTGGGAAAGTGATACTGATCCAATCCGCGCGCTTTACTACCAGGAATCGGATGGTATAATGCAGACAGGTGAAGTAGTACCTGCTCAACCAGATCTATTGCCCGGCTCTATTAAAGTTAAAGACATTAATGGATTTAAACGCGATGAAAACGGAAATCCTATGGTTGATGCAAACGGACGATTTATCAGGACAGGCGCGCCAGATGGCATGATCGACCAAGCCGATTACAGATTAATCGGTACTTCTGACCCAAGTTTAATTGCCGGCTTAGGAAATTCGCTCACTTATAAAAACCTGACCCTTGATTTCTTTTTCAACGGAATGTTTGGTCGTCGACTGGCAGATCCTAATTATTTAGAATATGGTGTCAGCGCCGAGGGAATTTACACTTATGGCTACAATGGCCTGCGTACGGTAAAAGATCGCTGGACTCCAACAAATCCATCAACCACTCATCCAAGTTCCTATAATCTTTGGGGTACTAGTTATACCAGTGGTGATTTCTTCCTGCAAAAGGCCTGGTTTATCAGGTTGCAGAATATCTCCTTGGGTTATAGGTTGCCGCAAAAATGGTTTCATGGTGTTCTGCAGGATGCACAGGTGCATTTTGATGCGCAGAATTTATTCGTAATCACTCCCTATTCAGGCGTCGATCCGGAAACCGATTCATATACAGCCGCTTATCCAAATGTGAAGACATATACTTTGGGATTGAACATCACATTTTAATTAACCTGCTAAAAAGAAAAATCATGAAAATTATAAAAGTATTTATTTGTTTAGCAACTGTCATGATAATAGGTGGTTGCACCAAAGACCTGGTTCCAAAGGATTACTCAGATATCAACCCGAGTATTTTTCCACAATCGGAAAGAGACGTACAGGCCATGGTTAATTCCTGCTATTACCCACTTAGGGGATCCTGGTGGGATGGCATTAATACAACCTCCGAAAGAGGAATCATGTTTATGCTTGATGCTACCACCGAAATTCTTTCCGGGAAATTCAGTATACAGCGTGACGGACATTTACTCAATCTTCTTCCGACTAACGAAGAAATGACATATTTCTATGATGGAATGTCAGATACACCTGGTTCAGGGTTTTATAACAAAATAAGCCGTATGACCACAACTATCGATGCCATCGAGAAATCATCAGTACCTGATGCAGTAAAGAAAAAGGCCATAGCAGAAGTTCGGTGCGCTCGCGGTTTGCTGGCTTACGACTTATTCGATATATATGGACCAATTGTGATTGCACCTTTGGACGTACTGCAAAATCCATTAAAAGAAAAACCACTTGCCAGGCTTTCGCACGATGAAATGGTGAAATTCATTGAAGACGACCTTCTAGCCGCAGCCGTTGATTTGCCAGATCCGGGTGCCACCGAATATGGCCGTTTTAGCAAAGGACTTGCAAAAATGATTAATATTCGTCTCATGCTGCATGAAAAGCAATGGGATAAGGTAAAAGCGCTCAGTGAAGATATTATCAAGATGAATTACTATCATATACAGCCAGATTATGTCGGAATGTGGGGCCTTAACGGAGCAAAAGCCAGCAAGGAAGTTATCTGGGCTGTTCCATGCGATTATGATGGCACAAGCGAAAACCAATGGCAGCTTATGGCTTTACCTTCAAACTTTTCGCCAAAGGGCGGCTGGGCTACCGTACAAAGTACATGGTATTTCTACGATTCTTTCGAAGCTACAGATATAAGAAAATCAATGTTAATAGCTGAATACACTGGTACTGATGGCGTAACCTACAACAGAAGCAACCCTGGAACTAACATCGATCTTGGCCCAATCCCTTTAAAAGTAGATCAGGACGCACTTCGTACCACTGCATTATCAACGATCGATATTATACAGTATAGGTATGCCGATGTGCTGTTGTCGAAAGCAGAGGCAATAGCCAACATAACCGGACCTGATGCTGAAGCAATAGAACTGGTAAACGTTATTCGCAGAAGGGCCCAGATACCTGAAATAAAATTAGCTGATTACAGCTCGCTGTCAAAATTTAACGATATGATTCTCACCGAGAGAAGTCATGAGTACTGGTGCGAAAATGGACAGTATCGTGCTGATTTGATCAGGCATGGGAAATTTGTTTCCCGTTGTAAACAACTCACAGGTTCAACTTATGCTGACGATAACAAGGTGGTTTTCCCATTCTCGTTACGGGCCATCAGCGAAGGAAAAGGATTGTTTATTCAAAATCCCGGTTACAATTGATAGTTGATTGGAAGCAGAGCTGCAACATAAATTTTGTTTCCTTCCTGCTTCCTTTTTTAAATTCAATCGAATCCCCGGATATCAAGGCGCCTTTTAAGTCATCCAAATGAAGAACTATAAACCTGCTATGAAAACTACGAACCGAACTATTAAGAAAAACATTCCGGCGCTACTGCTGATCGGTGTGGTATTGTTATTATTTTTCGGCTGCAAAAAGCCTAAAAGTGACGATGATCAAACTATCACCACCATTCAATATGAAGTGTCAAATGATATTTTCCCAAATCCGGAGCGTGGTTTTATTCATATGGTAGATGTAAAATCGGAAGGAACAGGTCTAAATGCGATGTGGCTTGCAGCCCTCAGGGTGGATAATGTTACCATGATCATGAGGCAATTTTATCTGGATAAATTTAAAGATAGGACCATAAGTGATGCACAATTCCAGCTCATGAATTCCGATATGCAACTGATACGCGATGCCGGATTAAAGTGTGTACTGCGTTTCGCGTATACGGATGATATGGCTGGAACCGATGCTCCGTTAGCTATAGTACAACAGCACCTTGACCAACTTAAACCTTTTTTTGAGTCAAATAAGGATGTAATTGCATTTGTACAGGCCGGATTTATTGGTGCATGGGGCGAATGGCACAGTTCGAGCAATGGATTGGCTACGGTTGAAAACGAAAAGACAATTCTTTACAAACTGCTGAGCGTTCTGCCTGCCGAAATAATGGTCCAGGTACGTACTCCCCGTGAAAAACAGGATATTGTGGGAAATTCAACTCCGATAGACGTTTTAATCGCTTATACCGCTGATAACAAAGCGCGCATAGGTCATCATAACGATTGTTTCCTGGCAGGTGGTACTGATTATGGAACTTATACAAATATTGTGGCCGACAAAAACTATATCAGCCAGGATGCATTGTATGTTCCAACGGGAGGTGAAACTTGTCCGCCCGAAGGAGTCTTTCCCGGATGCTCGACGGCTCAGACTGAAATGAAGTTTTTAAAATGGACTTATCTGAACCTCGACTGGTACCAGCCTGTTATTGCTGCCTGGAAAACATCAGGTTGTTTTGATGAGTTCAGGCGAAACCTGGGTTACCGGCTTGCGCTGATGAATGCTAAATTGCCTTCATCCGTGAAAGAAGGGCAGGATTTTAATGTGGAAATCTTAATCACAAACAAAGGTTACGCTCCACTTTACAACTACAAAATCACCAACCTGGTCTTCAAAAACAAAACATCAGGTTCAAGTTATCCGGTCGAATTGGGGGTTGATATGCGTACATGCAAACCCAATGGAGTGCTCACAATTAATAAAAGCCTGAAGCTAACCGGTATTCCGCAAGGTGACTATGACCTGTATCTTTCTATTACCGATAGGTCTCCGTATTTAAAGAACAGGATTGAATATGCCGTAAGGCTCGCTAACAAAACTACCTGGGACGAAGCCACAGGAATGAATTACCTTAAACAACAGGTAAAAATTAATGCGAAATAACAAAACCCCAGAAAATAAACAACTGAATTATTAATCATAAAAACATTCAACAAAATGAAAAAAAACAAATGGTTTTTACTGGGCATTACCTTGTTGATGCTTATATCACTATCGTGCAAAAAAGACGATACAACCAGCGGTACAAAAGCTGTATTCAGCTATGTTGCCGATGGATTTAAGGTGAGTTTCACGAATTTCTCCTCCGGTGCAACCAGCTATGTCTGGGACTTTGGCGACGGCACAGATTCATCCATTCTCAAAGGCCCAACGCATGTTTTCCCGGTAAAGGGTCAGTTTCTTGTTAAATTAACAGCAAAAAACGAAACCGAAACCAGCATATTTATTGATACGGTTCTGATTACCGGACCAAATATTAAAATCGATGGCGACTTCACCGATTGGGCTTATGTAGGTTACAACACGGAAAATGCTGCCGGTACAGGAGGTACAATCCTGGCTGTTAAAACTTATGCCTCGGCAGGCTATCTTAACTTTTATCTTGAATGTACTCCTGACTGTTCCCTCACTATTTTGGATTTATACCTCGATACCGACAATAATCCGGAGACAGGATTAATCAGTTGGATGTTTCCTATGGGCTCTGGTGCAGAATACCTTTGCGAAGGTTCTGTTCCAGGAGGATGGGGTGATGTTTTAGAGCATACAGGTCCAGCAGGTAGTGGTTGGGACTGGAATGGGGTTTCCTCATTTCCAGAGGCATTTCTATTTTCTGATTTCAAAACTGTTGATGGCAATAAAGTTATTGAATTTTCTGTTAAAAGGAGCGTCCTTGGGTCAATGAGTAAAAAGGTAAATTTCGCAATTATTGAGAGCACCTCTGGATACACAGAAATTGGCTGGATACCATTAACCCAGACTCCTGAATCTAAATTCCTTACCATAAATTTATAGTAACACTCATTGCTGAATCCTATAGATTTGCGCTTGTTGGAATATATTATTAAAAAATATCCTGACATTTCTGTTGGTTGAATGTTAGGTTGGTTGGTTGGTTGGTTGGTTGGTTGTGAAAAAGGGTATAGCTGAGGTTGTCTATATCCTTTTTCCTTTCAACCTTGTCTTCTTTAACCTCTTCGTAGGTTTTCGTTTTCGTATTAATTGATTGTAAAACATTGTATTTAAGCTAGATTCAAATAAAAATGATAAAAATCAAATCTTGCTCCATTGTTTTTTTCGTAATCCTGAACTTAATTATAGGATACAATAGTATTGCCGCAACATCAATTTCAAAATGGTCACCAACGCCGGTTCGTGTCGAATATATCTTGCCAGCTGATCCTATTTCAAAATCCCATGAAATACCGGTAATTGAAACTGTTACATCATCAAATACAAGGATTACAACCTACAGAAATACCGACTATCAGGTTGTGCTTCACGAAATAGACAGGGGTAAATACACCGAAGTGAACGGAGAACTGGAAAACCTGGCTAAAGGAGGTTCTTGTATTACTCTGCGAATCTGCTTCCCTGTTAACGGTCAGAAATGGGAATGGTTTCAGGGTCTGGATAAATCCATAGCCATGAAATCCGGTATCGTTTATTTTGATACCATACCTGTTAATACTGCATTGCCGCCAGATGGTGCGTTTAACGGGAAAACCTTATCCGACGGCGGATATGGCGATGCTGTAGGTCGCGGAACTATGTCGTTTTATCCTTTATGCGCAGTTGCCGCTGATGGCAAAGGCCAGGGGCTTGGCATCGACATGGCAATTCCGGTGGTTTACCGCCTTGGTGCTGAAATAAATAAAGGTTTAATCGCCGAATTCGATGTAGCAACAAGTCCGTTAACTGAAAAATTCCCTAACCGTGCATTTTTTAAGCTCAGTTCTTTTTCCTTTAACAGCAAATGGGGAATGCGCTCGGCACTCGAACAATATTATTCAATTTATCCCGATGCCTTCAAAAAAAGAGTAGTCACCGAAGGCATTTGGCTTCCGTTTACTTCACTCAGATCAATTCCTAAATGGGAAGATTTCGGATTTGCTTTTCATGAAACATCCTGGAACGGCAAAGACACCAAAGACGGCGAAAAATTGCCCAATATAGTATCTGACAAGGGCACAGGCGTAATGAGTTTTCAATATACTGAGCCATGGGATATTCAATTGCCCATCCTGAGAAAGAATATTCCTTACGACACATTGGTATCTGACAAGATGATTCCTCACGAACACATGCAATATGTTAAAAATAGTGCAACGGAAGATAAAAACGGGCTTATGCAGGCACGCAGACTCGAAACGCCCTGGTTCAGTTCGGGCTGGGCTGTGAGTATTACCACCAATTGCGATCCCGATCTTCCGGGTTTTAACCGGTATCAATATGTTTTACAGGATGAAATAAAACCGGCCATTAAACTGAATGTGGATGGAATCTATTTTGACTCCATGGAATGGAACTGGCACCACGATTTAAATTATCGCGCTGAGCATTTTAAAACGACTGATTATCCGTTAACTTTTTCAGCCGGTGTTGCCAGACCCGCGATCTGGAATTTTACTTCCGAATTTGAATTTATGAAGGAAATTGCCGACGAAATGCATTCACAGGGAAAGCTGGCAATGGGCAATGGTCATGGATGGAATCCTTTTGCTGCTGCAAATCTGGATTTGTTCGGAGCTGAATTAAGCTGGTATTCTTCCGATGATCACAACACGGATGCATTGGATTTCAAACGGGCAATTTCATTTCAAAAACCTATAGTTTTCCTTTTAAACGAGGGTTTAAATGACAAAGCTTTCACGGATGCTCCTTACAATGGCTACGAAATTTATTTCGAAAAACTGATGGCTTATGGATTTTTCCCATCGTTTTTCAGCACAAATGCTTCAAGTGATCCGTATTGGCAGGACCACCAAAAAATAGAAAACGGCCGGCCGTTCTTCAAAAAATACATCCCGATTATTAAAACAATTGCAGCTGCTGGCTGGGAACCGGTAACCGCAGCTTTGGGCAATGTAGCATCTGTGAAAATTGAACGCTTTGGCAAAGCCGGCAATCTTTTTTTTACCGTTAGGAACAACGGAAGCCAGGATGTAAAATGTACTGTTTCGCCCGATTTGCCTGAACTTAAAATTTCGGGGAAATTCGCAGCTACCGAACTGGTGAGCGGTTTGCCGGTTAAAATTGAAAACAACAAATTGTATCTCACAATTCCTGCCCAACGAACCCAGGTTATAAAAATAGCAAAATGATGAAAAACAGCTTCAGTTTTATTCTCCTGTTTGCCTTTGTTTTTTTTAACAAAAGTTATTCCCAGGATTGGACTCATTATGTTCGTACATCAGGGCATGGCTGTGATATTGATCAGCTTCATGCCATTATGAATGATGCGCGCCAGACATACTTGTTTGGTATTGAAGTCGATAACGATATCACCGGTAGATATAGTAGTTTGCTTGTTCCTGACCTGAAACTGAAAGCCATCAAAGCCATGGCCGACAGCGCCCATGCTGCTAAAAACTATGCTTTTGTGTATGCAGCCGGTTTGGAGTGCATTACCGATAGTATGACTCCTCAATCCAGATCTTTCCTACGCGATCATCCCGATTGGGCACAGAAAAACATAAAAGGAGATCCAGCTTTATTCGGATTTGGCGATGCTTTCTGGATCAGCAAAAATTCGGAAGATGTGTGGATTTCGCCTTATGCACCTGAATGGCGGAAGCTCTACATGGAACGCATACGCCAGATTGCCGCTACCGGTATCGACGGGGTTTATATCGATATACCTTACTGGATGACACATTTTACCGGCTGGGAAGATACCTGGGCAAGTTTTGACCCATATACAGTAGCTGAGTTTAAAAAACGAACTGGATTTGATGCGTTTACAGACTTCAAGCCCGGCGACTGGAACGACCCTGAATTTATTGCCTGGGTTGATTTCCGTATCAAGAGCATGACTGAGTTTATGGCTGAAATTGATAAAAATGTAAAATCAGTGAACCCTGCTTGTAAAACCATTGCTGAAATCTATCCCGGAATTGGCGAAGAAGCAGCCCGGGTGGGAGCTGATGTTTACGATATGTATCCGGTTGTTGATGTAATTGCGCACGAATTTAATCCTGGCGATAACGCTGCAAAAAGGGAGCCTCTTGTCTGGATGGAATACATGATAGGGATGTACACTTTCAGGGCTTTCGCCGAAGGAAAGCCTTCATGGATGTTAAGCTACAGCTGGGATGGAGAAGAAAAGATCAAGCCATCTGATGCCATCGAAAACCTTGCCATGAGCCAGGTAATGGCCGGAACAAACTCATGGGACGCCCACCGGTTTGTGATGGGCGGCTCAAATGACTTTGAAGCCAGAACAAAGGTTTATAAATGGATCAGTGAAAACGAAAAACTGATTTATGCACCGCGAAAACCAATATCACCGGTTGGAATCTATTTTTCACCCAAGACACGGGATTATTTCCCCGACGACTGGATTGAATCCTACATGGGGATTTTCAACCTTCTGCTTCGCGAACATATTGAATTCGAAATAATTACTCCCCGCACATTGAATATGGCAAAGTGTAATTTATTGATATTGCCGGATGTGAAATGCCTTAGTGAGGGCGAATATAATCAGCTTGAGTCCAGATTAAAAAGTGGGAAGGCGATGATTTACACTGCCGAAACCGGTTTTTATACGGATAATCGTGAAATCTACAAAAACAAAACCCGGATACAGGAACTGTCCAAAACTTACCCAAATGCCATACAAATCAAAGGAAATCCTGAAAAGGCATTTTATCAGTTTTTAAAACAAAATCTTAATCAGTCCGCGTATAAAGGCAAGTACCCATCCTACGAAAATAATGAACTGAACCAACTGCTTGGCCTGATTCGTAACGCCAAATGGTTTTTCCCTGAGATAAAAATTGAAAATGCTGATTTATGTGTTGCCCAGATTGCTTCAGTGGATAACAAACCGACAATTTTCCTTTCCAATTTTTCGGGATTACAAGGCAATGTAAATGCAAATCCTATTCCTGCTAAAGGTATCAGCATCACTTTTAATCACGCTAAACAAAAGGCAAAAGCTGTATTTCTTCCTTTTATGGGGACACCTCAAAAATTAATCGGTGTATGGAAAAACGGTAGCCTCAAGGTAACGTTGCCGGAAATTTCAAGGGGCGCAATTATTCAACTCAATTAACTTAAAATCCGACAAAACCAGTTTACTTAGCTTCCTGAAATAGTTGAGCTCATTAAAATTATAAAAGAGATATGGCGACAAGGATTATATTGTTCATTGGCTTGATAACATTAACGATAATGAGCTATGGACAACAAAAAAATACAATCAAAAAAATAACTCTTGCTGAAGGCGAAAAGGTTTGGGCCGGTGTGATAAATGACGGGCAACTGATGCCTTTTTCTACAGATTACACCATGGACTTTTATGGCAATAATAAATCAAACCAGTCGCAACCGCTTATTCTTACTAACAAAGGTCAGTTTGCCTGGAGCGAACAACCGTATAGGTTTGAAATCCATGGAAATGAAATTACTATAACCGATCCGTATGATCAGGTTGTAACCGGGAAAAGTGGAAATACGCTGGCGGAAGTTCAGCGGTTTGTTCGTCAGAAATACTTCCCATCAACCGGCAAATTGCCCGATACATTGTTGTTTTCGCGCCCGCAATACAACACCTGGATTGAGTTGACATACAATCAGAACCAGGCCGACGTTCTTAAATATGCGCAAGGAATACTTGATAACGGGTTTCCTCCGGGCGTAATTATGATCGACGATACCTGGCAGGAGGATTACGGATTGTGGAAATTTCACCCGGGGCGTTTCCCGAATCCCGTTGAAATGATTAAGAAATTGCATAAAATGGGATTTAAGGTCATGGTATGGGTTTGCCCGTTTGTAAGTGCCGATCAGGCTATGATTTACAATACGCTTAAAGAATCTAAAACATTTTTGATTGAAAAAACATCACCAACCGATACCTGGCAAACCCAGTCCAAGCCGCTTATGGTGGAATGGTGGAACGGGCAATCGGCGGTACTGGATTTTTCGAACCCCACTGCTGTAAAGTGGTTCAATCAGCAATTGGATCGGTTGGTTAAAGAGTATGGCGTAGATGGTTTTAAATTTGATGCAGGTGATATGAATTTTTATCCGGCGAACGGCCTGAGTATGGGTAATGTTACTCCAAATCAGCAATGTGAGTTGTTCGCTCAATTCGGCCTGCGTTTCCCGTTAAACGAATACCGGGCCTGCTGGAAAATGGGCGGACAGCCCCTTGCACAAAGGCTTCAGGATAAAGCTCATTCCTGGGCTGACCTTCGAAAACTCATCCCCAATATGGTTCTGGAAGGACTTAGCGGCTATCCGTTTTCCTGCCCCGATATGATTGGTGGCGGTGAGTGGACATCTTTTTTGGATGAATCAATTCTGGATCAGGATCTGATAGTACGATCAGCACAATTACACGCTTTAATGCCAATGATGCAATTTTCGGTTGCACCGTGGAGGATATTGGATAGTGTTCATTTAAACGCTGTAAAAGCTGCTGTTGCTCTTCGCGAAAGATTTGCACCTTATATCATGCAGTTAGCTCATATGGCTGCTACAACTGGAGAACCTATTATGAAAAGTATGGAATATGAATTCCCCGGCCAGGGGTTTGAAACCATGATCGATCAATTTATGCTTGGCGATAAACTTCTGGTTGCTCCCATGCTCGAAAAAGGAAAAACATTGAGATCGGTTAAACTACCTGCAGGGAAATGGAAATCGGCTGAAGGAAAGGTTTTCAAAGGAGGTAAGACCTATCAGATTATTGAACCACTCAATCAGCTGCAATATTTTGAGAAAATGTAACTGTTAAACTACAGCATATTCTGTTTTGCCACAGATTTCACAAATTTGCACAGATTCAGATCTGCTTTCAGCAGTTTTCATAACAAAAAATTAACCTCAGTCCTGTTTGCAAATCAGTGTAATCAGCGTAATCCGTGGCTATTATAAACCCTTCTTTACATTGACAAGACTAATTAGATCCAAGAAAATAAATTAACCTAAAAACGATGAAAAAGATATCATTGATTCTCCTGATCCTGATCACAGTATTTTCGGCTTTTGCCATTAATTATCCCGGCAAAGCTCCTGGAGCGGCAGCTCTGAGCATTGATTCAAAAACTATAACGCTACAAAATGATGCGTTGAAACAATCCTGGAAGATAATAAATAACACTCTTGTTTCGGACAAAATCTTTGATATTCAAGGCAAAACAAGTATTGATCTTTCAGCTTCCGAACTTTTTTATGTAAAAGTTGATGGAAAAGTTCTGAAAAGTTCAGAATTTAAACTGAAGGCAAATCCTGTAGAGTTCGCACTTGTACCCGACAAAGCAACAGGTCGCTTGTCTCAAAGTTTTGGTGGCAGGGCTCTTAAAGCCGTTTTAACCAGCAGTGATGGAAAACTGGATGTGCAATGGACAGCAATCCTGCGCGACGGATCAAATTATGTACAGCAGCAATTCGTTTTCTCGACTACACAGCCTGATTTAAATGTTGCCGAGTATTACTTTGAGTTTCAAGCTCCGGGTAAGGCATCAGCAGGAATCGTTGATGGATCGCCTGCAACTTACGGCAACTACTTTTTTGCTTCCGAAAATCCCATGACAAAAATAATCTTGCAGCCAAATGGTAAAGGAGAACAGGTACAATTCCACCTTCCCCGGTACAGCGGTCTGGCAAATGCTGAGCCTTTTACAGCTACAATATCATCAGGTGTTGTTCCCCAAAACCAGATGCGAAGAGGCTTTCTTTACTATATCGAACGTGAGAGGGCTCATCCGTATGTTCAATATGCGCATTACAATTCATGGTTCGACATATCGTATTCCGAATTGAAATTAAATGAAACTGTTTGCCTGGATGCTATCCGGCATATTGGCGACAGCCTGTTTACCAAACGAGGAGTAGCTTTATCAGGATTTGTTTTTGATGATGGTTGGGACGATAATTCCAGTTTATGGCAATTTAACAGTGGTTTCCCAAATGGCTTTGATCCGTTAACAGCTGAAGCAAAGAAATATAAATCTGGTATCGGCATGTGGATTTCGCCCTGGGGCGGATATGATCCGGAAAAAGCAGAAAGATTGAAATATGGAAGAACACAAGGCTTTGAAACCAATGAAAATGGATTTTCGCTCTCGGGCAAGAAATACTATGAGCGGTTTAAGGAAGTTTGCCTGAATCGCATACAACAAAACGGAGCAAATTATTTTAAGTTCGATGGGATTGGTGCTGCCAATGGACTGAATGCCAATAAATATGAAAAAGATATCGACGCCTTGTTTCGTCTTACCGGTGATTTGCGAAAAGCCAA
>JBBRYZ010000085.1:0-17160 GCA_038237165.1 Bacteroidales bacterium
GTACCGCCCGAGCTTCGCAAAGCTCGTTTCCTAACAGTGCGTCAGGCGGTCTTCAACCTGAACGGCAAATTGGGTTGTAAGGCTCTTTCATCCTTTAGGTATTTGATTTATATTTGCGCACGCTTCGTGGCGCACCAGATTACGCAGATTTGCACCGATTCAGATCTGGTTTCTAAAGTTTTCAAAACAAAAAAAAAGACCTTAGATACTTATACTTAGTCTGTGTAATCTGCGAAATCTGTGGCCTGTATTCATTCCTCATTACATTAACTGTGCTGATTAATCACACTAAATCTAAAATCTAAATAATTATAGAATATGGAAAATCTAAAATCTTACATCCAAACCAATTCCGAACGCTATCTTGATGAGTTGTTCGGTTTAATCCGCATTCCTTCCATCAGCTCGCAAAGCGAACATAAGGACGACATGGTAAAAACGGCTCAATATGTTGTTGATTCGTTATTAAAGGCTGGCGCAGATAAAGCAGTTATAATGCCAACCACCGGACATCCGATTGTGTATGGCGAAAAAATCATTGATCCCTCAAAACCGACCATTCTGGTTTACGGACATTATGATGTGATGCCTGTCGATCCGCTCGAACTCTGGCATTCACCTCCCTTTGAACCTGAAATCCGCGATGGAAAAATATTTGCCCGAGGTGCTGTGGATGACAAAGGCCAACTCTTCATGCAGGTAAAGGCTTTTGAGTACCTGGTTCTTACCAAGCAGCTTCATTTCAACGTAAAATTTATTATCGAGGGTGAGGAAGAAATGGGTTCACCGGCTCTTGGTAAATGGCTTCCTGAACACAAAGAACTTTTGAAAGCCGATCTTATCCTGGTTTCGGACACCGGCATGATTGCCATTGATATTCCAAGCATTACCGTTGGTTTACGCGGACTTGCCTACATGGAAGTAGAAGTTACAGGACCTGATAAAGACCTGCATTCAGGAATATATGGTGGTGCTGTTGCCAATCCGGCCAATATCCTGGCAAAAATGATTGCTTCCCTTCATGATGAAAATAATCATATCACGATTCCGGGATTTTACAATGATGTCCTTGAATTATCAGCTGAAGAACGTGCAGATATGGCTCGTGCGCCATTCAACCTCGAAGAGTACAAGAACAAACTGGATATCAAAACTACCCTTTGCGAAAAAGGTTATACTGTGAACGAAAGCACCGGAATCCGCCCGACGCTGGACGTAAATGGGATATGGAGCGGTTATACAGGTGAAGGATCCAAAACTGTTTTACCGGCAAAAGCTTTTGCAAAAATCAGTATGCGTTTGGTTCCTCACCAGGATCCGAATAAAATCGCCCAACTCTTTGCCCGCCATTTCGAATCTATAGCACCTGATTATGTAAAGGTAAAAGTTACCGAGAACCATGGTGGATATCCTTATGTAGCACCAACTGACACAGCAGCCTATCGTGCTGCAAGTCAGGCATACGAAACCGTTTACGGAATTAAGCCTGTTCCTACACGCAGCGGGGGAAGCATCCCTATTATCTCAACCTTTGAGCAGGTGCTGGGTATTAAATCCATACTAATGGGCTTCGGTCTGGATACTGATGCGATCCATTCTCCTAATGAAAATTACCACCTCGAATGTTTCTACAAAGGCATTGAAACCATTACCTGGTTTTATAAATATTATGCCGATGAACTGAGTAAGAAGGCTTAGTGCTTTCCATTTTAATAGAAAACACCCGTTCAGCTATTTGCCGGACGGGTGTTTATTTTTTCAGGGTCTTTGTAAAACAAATCAGAAAAGAATCAGAAAATTTATTCCTCTTCAGCCGGATCATTCTGGTGATCGATAATATATTGCTTTGTGGCATCATTTCTGAATTCGGTGTGTCTGATCTGTCCTCCTGTGCGCCCAACGTAGCCCATGGCAGCGCAACTTATCAGTGAAATAATGAGCGTCATTATCAACAGAAAATGGACTGATTTAACCTTTTTCCAGATACTGTAAAGTGTTACGGCAGCCATTAATCCGGCCGGTATTATTATAAACAGCGCAACAACAGCAATATTTTCGTGCCGGTTGATAAGACTTATTACAAAATCAGGCATGCCTCTTACGGCTTCCCTGGCGGGGTCACCTGTAAGATCAACAACCACTGCTGCAAGAGATGCAAAAACAATGGTGCCCAGCCCGCTGATTTTAATGCCTTCATTTTTAAAAATCATTCCGGCAATCAATATCAAAGTTCCGATAATCACTCCTACTATGGGAAAGTGATTGATAATTACGTGCAAATAAGCCCAGTTCATATAATGGATGTTAGCAGGATGTTAATTTCAAAAAAACTATACCCCTTATTTTTCTTTTCTGATACAAATATAAGCGCTTTTTTAGTCCCTGGGTGTCCCGAAATTTTGTTTAACATTATTCCATGAGAATCGTCGATAGATTTTTGTCAATGATGTGTTTTTCCCAAACACCTGAAATTAAATCATATTGTAAGGATGCAATATTTTACTTTCCATCAAAATCATTTTTACCAACTTGTGACTGCAAATTATGGAAATTTAGCAGGAATGCTAAAGCTTTTTGAATAAAAACACAGTTGATCGTTTATATTTCTGCTTTTCTACAATTATGTGCTGTTTAGTTGTTATGTTAATTATCTTTACCAATGTAAAATATTTATACATATGGTTCAGAAACCAGCTTGAATATTTTATGTAACTCTTTCATAATCAAATTCGGGCAGACAAATATACCCAAAACTGTATTGAAACTGATTTCAATATGTGTTTTCGAATTAAGACAGAAATAATGATAAATTTCAATAAAATTAAGTTCCTTCCTTTTTATGCAGTTTCAAAACTGCCTATGTTCATTCTTTATTTCCTGTCCGATTTATCCTATATTGTATTATATTATTTAGTAAAATACAGGAGAATAGTGGTTTACAACAATTTGAAAAACTCATTTCCAGATAAAAATGAAACTGAGGTAAGAGATATTGAGAAAGGCTTCTACCGTCATTTCTGCGATATTATGTTCGAAATTATTAAAATCCTGACCATTGGCAAAAAAGAATTACAAAATCGATTTCTGGTTAAGAATCCCGGCTTGATTCAAAAACTGTATGATCAAAAGCGAAGTATCACACTTTACACTTCGCACCAGGGAAACTGGGAATTGCTTGCATTTTTACCTGTATTTATTCCATATCAGGTAATTGCATTGTACCATCCTCAATCGAGTGAATACTTTGATGAACTGATGAAAACAATCAGGGAGCGATTTGGAGTAATTTGTGTGGAATCCAGTAAAGGATACAAAACTATCCTTGAATTCAATGCAAGGAATATACTGACAATGAATTATATAATTGGCGACCAGAGTCCATCGGGTAGCAGCACAAAACATTGGGTTCATTTTCTGAACCAGGATACAGCTTTTTTAATTGGCGCTGACCGTATAGCTAAAAAGAGTAACCATATTGTAATATTTCCTTCATTCCGAAAAATAAAAAGAGGATATTATGAATTAGAATTTAAGGTTATTGAAGAAGAACCCTCGCTGATAAACAGCCAGGAAATTATTGACAAATATGCCACACTGCTGGAAGCAACCATACACGTATCGCCCGAAATGTGGTTATGGAGCCACAGGAGATGGAAACAAAACAGAAATACTCCAGACAGCCAGATTCTGAAACCTGCAGATCTGAAAATTGAAAAGTAAAGAATTTGATAATTTGAAAACATGCAAACGCTAATTGTATAAAATTCAGGAATTTCAAAAATCCTCACGCATAAGATGCAGATAGTTCTGTCCCGGCATTTTTCATATTTATTCCAGTACAATTCTTATAAATGGATTCAGCTGTCGGACTGCGCCATTGAAGTTACCCCGGGACTAAAAAAACGGCTGCAGAATTTCTCCTGCAACCGTTTCATCACCATTCACAATTAATTACCTGCGGTTTGGATTTGCTGAAGATTCTCTTTCAGTATTCTCGCTTGACTTCATACTATCATCTCTTTTTGCATTCTCTCTTGAAGTCTGTTTTCTGTCAGTGTTTTCAGTACGTGAGTTTTGGGCAGGTGCAGCACTTTGTGTTCTCTGTTCACGGGTTGGCTGAGTAGTTGGGGTTTGCCTGCTTCCTGATTCGCGGGTTGGGCTGCTGTATACCTTCTGCAGATCAGGAGTGCTGTTGCGCGGCTGGCGGCTTTCATTATTTTCGACACGAGCGGGGGTATTTGCTGACGAGTTTCTTTCAGTTGATTTTGCACTGCTTCCACGGCTTGGTGTTTCTCTTTGAGGTTCAGTTACAGGCCTGTTTGAATTCCTTTCGGGATACACTTGTGTTCCCATGCGAGGTTCAGACTTTTTTTCCATATTATTTGATCCGTTAGTAGGTTCTGTTCGTGTATTAGTCCGTGGTGTAGCTTTCGGATCGCTTTTAACTCCTGAGTTCCTTGAGTCCGGAACCTGGCCTGAATTGCGTGGTTCTGAGCGATTTTCCCTTGAACCGTTAACATTACGATCGGTAGGAGACTGTTGGGTATTGACACGGGTTTCATTCCTGTTGTCGCGGCTGCGGTTTACACCAGGATCGTTTGTACGCGCGCTGGTCTGTTCAATTTTTCTTCTGCTTCTTACCTGATCCGCGTTACGGTATTCAGTAGGGCGGTATTCCCTGCTTTTATTGTCAACCGAAGGACGATAAGCATTAAACCTGTTGTTGTGAACACCTGTATTTTCAGCTCTGTCGTTGTCAACTACTTTCATAGTCTGTACTCTGCTCCTGCTGTATCTATCAACCTCATTTACCTGTGGTCCCTGGTACCAGGAGTTACGATGTCCATAAGAGGTATTATTATCAACGTAGATGTTATTAATATAAGTAATGTTTGTTATTCTTACAGGCCTGTCGTAAATGTAGCGGTTCCAGTCGTTGGAGTAGAAGCGGTTACGGGGGACGAAGGTCCACCAGGGATCGGGAGCATACCAGCTTGAGTTGGATTGAGCATAAATGTTTGGTCCCATTGGAGCCCAGCCCCAGTAATTGTCGTACGAACCCCATGTTACCCAGGCAGGTGCCCATTCGGTACCAGGTATCCAGGTCCAGCCTAAATAGTTGTCGAAATTCCAGCGGCCATAGTGAAAGGTTGCCCATCCCCAGTCGTAGTTGGAATTCCAGGTCCAGCCATAGGATGTATAAACCCAGTTTCCTCCTGAAGAGTAAGGCCTGAAAGATTGAGGATTATCGAAATAAGGGCGCCAAACGTAACCATAATCGGGAGAGTAGATCCAGTCGCCGTAAGGTGAGAGCTGATCGTAGAAAGTCTGAACGGAGATGGTTATTGGAGTATTTCTGATTTTGTACCTGTGTGCTTCGGCGCTGAATACAATGACCATCGAAAGGAGCAGTAAAAATATTATCTTTTTCATGGCAGCAGGAATTAGTAGTGTTATTTAATTAACCCTTTATTTACAGTAGCTTTAGACACTCTGTTATTAAGTATGTTGCAAAGCATGTGCCACAATCAGGGAAAATCTAAACTTTTTTAAAAAAAATCTATATTCATCCACAATAATCCATTGCACCCATCTGGAAATCAAAAACATAAAAAAACCGGCAATAGATAAAATATTGCCGGTTTCATAAATATTGATAAGCAGATACTACTTTTTATCCATCTTTTTATTAAAGGCTGCTACCCCGTCATCAAGGAATTTAATGTAAGAAGCTATATCCAGATCATAGGCATGGGGAGGAACAAGCGAATTGCCGTCGCTATCCAGGATAACGTAAAACGGCTGAGCATTAGCACCAAATTTTTCGATCTGAATTTCGGCATTTTTCTTTCCCAGTAGTTTCACTTTCCGCCCATCTTTATTTGTGTACCATTCTGCCTGTGGCAATTCAATCACTTTATCATCCACATATAAAGCAGCCATCACAAAATTTTCACGTAACCGTTTCTGTACTTCAGGATCGCTCCAAACCCGATTTTCCATTTCGCGGCAATTGGTGCAGCCATGACCGGTAAAATCAACAAATACTGGCTTATTCAATGTTTTTGAAGCTTTCAAAGCTTCATCATAATCGAAATATCCTTTTAATCCGTGGGGTAATTTGAGCGCTGTATTGCTGTATTTCGGCGCATCGGCTATATTTCCCTTATTCGCTGCACCACCTGCACCTGCATTTTCTCGAACGATAGATGTGATATCGAAATCCTGGGTTTCCATGGGCGGAAGCCAGCCAGAGATACCTTTTAACGGCGCTCCCCACAAACCGGGTACCAGATAAATCACAAAAGTAAAGGTGGCAATAATCAGGAGAAGACGAGGAAATGATCGTACCACCGGGTAGTCGTCATCATGCGGGAACCTGATTTTACCCATCAGATAAAAGCCCATCATGGTAAATATTACGATCCAGAATCCCAGGTATATTTCGCGGTCGAGAATTCCCCAATGATAGGTTTGATCTGGAATATTCAGAAATTTTAAAGCAAAGGCAAGCTCAATAAAACCAAGCACCACTTTCACTGAATTAAGCCAGCCACCAGATTTAGGCATCTTATTCAACCACTGTGGGAATAAGGCAAACAAAGTGAACGGGATGGCAAATGCCAGTGAAAAACCAAGCATCCCGATAATTGGCATAAGTATTTGTCCACCGACGGATTGAACCAGGATAGTCCCGACTATTGGCCCCGTGCAGCTAAACGAAACAAGAACAAGAGTAAGCGCCATAAATATGGTGCCGATCGTTCCGCCTTTATCCTCAGCTGATACCGATTTGTTTACAAGCCAATTCGGCATGGTAATTTCGAAATATCCGAAAAAGGAAGCCGCAAAAATTACAAATATCAAAAAGAACAAAACATTCGGAATCCAATGCGTACTGATCCAGTTACTGAATTCAGCACCAAAAAGTACTGCCACAACTGTTCCGAAAAGCGTATAAATTGCAATAATTGCAAACCCGTAAATGGTTGCCTGCACTTTCCCGTTTGAGCCTGACTTTAAAAAGTAGGATACAGTCATTGGGATCATTGGGAATACACATGGAGTTAAAATGGCAATCAGTCCGGCTCCGAAAGCAATTAAGAAAAACAACCATAATGGCGTTTTGCCGCTATCAACAGGCTTTGACTTATCAATAACCTGGGTATTTTTTGTCGTATCAATTATAGCAATTGCGGCGGTATCAGTGGTTTTTGGCTTTTCTGTTTCAACTACTACAGCGGCTGCATCTGGTTTATACGTTTGTGATCCGGCCAGATCAAAGGTGAAAGGCTTCGAATCGAATATGCAGCTTTTATTATCGCAGGCCTGGAATTCGACTTCCCCTGAAACTTTTAAAGGCTTGTTACTTTGAATTTTTATTTTTTGGGTGAATACAGCCTGCAAAGGGAAAAATTTGACTTTCATTTCGAAGACCTCATCATATTCTTCGTGAGGCTTTGGCTCATTAACCTTTCCTGTTAATTTGAATCCACTGGGCTTATCGAAAGTAAACAATGTAGCCTTCGGACCATCGGGCGGAACATCCTGCGAATACATATGCCAGGTCGGATCAATTTTAGCCACGAACTGCAATTCAGCAACTGTATCATTGATACGATTGGCCTTAAAAGTCCATTTAACAGGTTCCTGCAATTGCGAAAATGCAGAAAACGTGGTCAAAATATTAAGTATAAATATAATTATCAGTACTTTACCTGATTTGAAGGTAATTCTATTCATAGCAATGAATTTGATTGGAGAGATTAAAGTTGTGCCAGTATTGGCAGGGGGCAAAATTATAAATAAAAGGGTATGACACTACACTTTAAATCATAATTAATTAGTAAAACAATTTAAATGGAACAATGGCAAAACTGAATATGATATTTTGATAAAAAGAAGGTTAAAAGGTTTGAATGGTTTGAAATGTTTGAGGAGTTTGAAATGTTTGAGGAGTTTGAAGAGTTTCAGGCATTTGAAGAGTTTGCAATAAAGTTAAAATCGCAATAAAAGTGTAGCAGTTTTCTTAACCCGAAATTCTTCAAAATAAAAACTTTACAAAATATTCGAAAAAAGTTTACCCGAAGAGCAAACTACAGCCACATGAAGAAGTTTCAGTTTCCCCGCTTTCGTCAACAGATGTAATCACAAACGATTTCTTTGTTTTAGGCGTAATCCGGAAACGGTTATCAATTCTTTTACCGATTACCCACACTATATCTTCACCTGAGAGCAATAGCCAAATCTTTTCCTTATCGGCAAGCGAAACTTTCTGATTGATAAAGAAATCACTCAATTTCATTTTGCCTTTCAGTCCTAAAGGCATAAACCAATCGCCTTTTTCCCATTTGCGCAGTTGAAGCGGAAACTGCAGTTTATCCAGATCAAGACAGGCTATGGAAGCTTTTCCCATCGGAAGCTCGCTGATATTATCGGTTTCGTGGGTACAAAGACAAACCGGAAATTCAATATTTGTTGTGTTCCTTTCGATGGTATAAACTTCACCGTCGTTGGCGTCGGGACTTAAATCCGATAATGGCTGAATAATAAAATGTTCGCGATCGCGGAGCAGGCGATGGGTAGGCGAATAAAATATCTTACCCGAAAACGTATCAAGCGACCTTACAATTTCCTTCACAACCGGGTACGAAAAGCCATAAGGCTTAAGCAGCTCAAACAAATAGGTGTTATGAGGTTGGTATTCATAAATCCAGTCAATCGAAATAGTAACTCCATTGGAGGTCTGCTGTACGAGGTCGGCGGTAACACCTGCAATATGATAATTATAGATTGTTTCCACATCCCTCAGGTGACTGATGGATTCATTCAGTTTATAGCTGAACAGCGGGTTGATTTTGTAGAGTTCAGCCAGCACATCAAGCCGTAGTTTGTTGCGCAGGTATTTGCGGCTTTTATTCGAGCGGTCTTCGCGCCAGGCAAGATTAAGATCAAGCGCAAAAGCCATAATCTTTTCGCGTGTTGTAAACATCAGCGGCCTGATTATTTTACCTTGTTTGGGCAATATGCCATGCATGCCGCTGATACCTGTTCCTCGCAGCAGATTAATAAAGAAAGTTTCGGCCTGGTCATCCAGGTGATGGGCTGTGGCAACAAAGTTATAATCGTTTTCGGTAACAATTTCTTCGAACCAGGCGTATCGTAAGTCGCGGGCTGCCATTTGTATCGAAATTTTACAATCGGCCGCATATTGTTTCGTATCGAAATGTTTGATAAAAATTGGCACTGCGAACTGCTCAGCAAGGTTTATAACAAAATCTTCGTCGCCATCAGATTCGTCACCTCTTAATCCGAAATTTACATGGGCAATTCCGAAATTAAAACCGGCATCTTTGAATAACCGTACCATGACAATAGAATCGACGCCCCCGCTGACTGCCAGTAGAATACGATCGGATTGGCTGAATAATACCGAAGAATTAATGTACGATTTAAAAGCCTTTAACATATGTACAAATGTACATTATTTTGTAAATCCAAAAGCCTGATTTGAAATTTAGAAGCTTTCTAAATTCGATGGCATTAGACTGACGGATAAATTCACTTTGTCCGAAATTCCTTAAAATATACCGGGCAATTATTTCTGGTTTACCTGGTTTAAAATCCATTTTGTTACCACATCGAGTGCCACTGGCGAAATGGTTTGCTCAATTTGGGAGTATTCATCAGGAGAACCGGTAGTGCATTCCTGTAACAAATGATTGAGGCCGGGCAATTCTTTGACAGTCACTTTTTTATTCCCACCTTTCTCTAATGCTGCTTTTATTGCCTCCAGATTCACTTTAGGTGGCACCTGAAGATCTTTGCTACCGTTAACAGCCAATACAGGACATTTTACTTTCTCAAGCGTAATGGCTGGATCGTGTTTAATAAAATACACCATCCATGGACTGGTAGTTTGTTCAAGCTGCGCTTCAATAACCTGATCTTCTGTCATTCCTTTCGGCGCTTTAAAGGCTGAATCTGCTTTTAATGCTTTCTTTAAATAATTTGCCAGTTCTGTTTTTAAAGTTGCCGGATCATTGGATTTAGTGATTATATCAAAAGCTCCTTCGTTAATTTTTTTTGCTTTTCGCAGATCAGCTTCACTCATACCCGAAGCTTTACTTATTAATTCCTGCTGCAGCAGCAACAACTGACCTCCCGGAATTCCTGTTCCGGCAAGCAAAACTATAAAACTCACGTCCCTGGATTCAGCAGCAACCATCGGAGCAATAATTCCGCCTTCGCTGTGCCCCATCAAACCGATCTTCTTCTTATTGATTTCCTTTCTGGTAAGCAGGTACGAAACAGCCGCTTCTACATCAGTAGCAAAATCAGGTGTAGTTGCAGTTTTAAAATTCCCTTTTGATGCAAATGTTCCCCTGTCGTCGAACCGTAAAACTGCGATACCGTTCCGTGTAAGGTAATCGGACCAAACCAGGAATGGCTTATGTCCCATGATTTCCTCGTCACGGTTTTGCGGACCGCTTCCGGTTATTAAGATTACAGCCGGATAATTGTTTCCTTTCTGATCCGGTAACGTCAGTGTTCCGGCCAATTGTATATCAGCCTTTTTGTTTTCAAAAACTACATCCTCTGAATAATAAGGATATGGCTTAAGCGGTTCCTGAGGCCTGACAGGCTTTTCGTTTTCAGGAGCTTTTCTTGTTAAATCCAAAGGGAACGACATGCCTGACTGTTTGAAATTGCCAACAACGGTATCCACTTTACTGTAAGATCCTTCGAACTTAATACCTGCATTTGTGATTTCAAGTTTTAATACCGGATTTTCGAAAGTGGTAGTTGTTACCGGAATACCTTTTGCACCCTGGTCGGGACTGTCCATTGTTGAGGTATATCCTTCATCGGATTTGCTGATATTGAACACAATCCGAAGTTTCATCCCGCGCACTTCGAGCATCCCGTTCCACTGGCCGGTAATATCCTGTCCGAACATCGTTGTTGTAGCCATCATCAATAGTAAAACAAAAGTTATTTTTTTCATATCGTTTCCATTTAAAACCAATTTACTAAAGTGTAAAATTAATGTGTTTTGTGGTTGATTGTACGGTTAAATATTATTTTGATGTGCCGGGTAACCAATATAAAGGATCACTTTCTTTTCCCGGGGAGAATGGTGTATAAAGAATGAATGAAATTGAGATCAATGTTCAATGCATTTACTAAAGTTAAGCCATTCGGAAAATCTTTCTTTATTTCTTTACTTTTTGCTTGATCAAAAAGTACCCAAAAATCAAGGCTTGATATAAATTTCACACAGATGTAAGACTCGGTAAGGCTCGCAAAACAAGGCCTGATAGATTTTCCCATATCCATACAGCACGTGAGGCTGGTGTTTTGCTACGCACATGCCCACGCTGTTTACCTTCGTCAACATCTGTTGTGAAATTTCTATTAGGCCGATCCCCACACCCGCAAAATCACTCTGAAAAACCAAATCGTTGTTCCGCTATGTTGCCTTAAGAGGAAGCTCTCATAGAACCGCCAGCATTGTTATAAAGCCTTGACCTTTTGGTTCTTTTGTGTTAAGGCAAAAGAACAAGAAAAAACAAAAAACTGTAGTTAAACTTATACATCCATTTCCCAGCACATCAAAATATTATTTAGCAACATAGCCGTTACGAATAGCGTACCTTTGTACAGGAATAAAAAATCAGGTTTTATGGCACCTTCGACGCGTGGAATGAAGATAGGAATACTTACTGCCGGTGGCGATTGCCCGGGTATAAATGCTGCAATACGCGGTGTTGGCAAAACTGCAATCAGCGAATACGGAATGAAACTTATTGGCATTTCCTCAGGATTCCGCGGACTGATTAACAAGGAATATGTTGAACTTGAAGAAAATCAGCTTTCGGGAATACTCACCCTGGGCGGCACCATACTTGGAACATCGCGCGACAAACCTTTTAAAAATGATCCTGTCACTGGCGTTAATATGTCGAAGATCATTAAGAAAAACTATAAGGAAATAGGTCTTGATGCTCTGGTAGTTATCGGTGGAAACGGCACGCAGAAGACCGCTGCCAAGCTTGCTGCCGAAGGGTTAAATATTATCGGATTGCCTAAAACCATTGATAATGATGTGTTTGGAACCGATATAACTTTCGGATTCGATACTGCCGTTGGCATTGCTACCGAAGCCATCGACCGGCTGCACTCCACGGCGAATTCGCACAAGCGCATCATGGTAATTGAATTGATGGGTCATAATGCAGGCTGGTTAACGCTCTATTCGGGAATTGCAGGTGGTGGTGATGTAATACTTATCCCTGAGATTCCATACGATATGGATATAGTAGCCCGTTATCTCGAAAAAAGGTCACAAAACAAAAAACCTTATTCCATAGTTGTTGTTGCCGAAGGTATAGCAAGGCCTAAAGGCACCTCCGCGGCTTCATTTATTTCACAATCCATCCGGGAGAAAACCGGGCTCGAAACCCGTGAAACTATACTTGGTTATGTTCAGCGCGGAGGATCGCCCACAGCCATGGACCGCATACTGGCTACCCGTTATGGCACTCATGCCGTTGAATTAATTGCGGAAGGCAAATTCGGTTTGATGGTTTGTAAAGACGGTGAAACCATATCTTCGATTCCACTCGAGCAGGTAGGCGGGAAACTTAAACTTGTGTCACCCGATCATCCGATCGTAAAAAAATCGCGCAAAATGGGGATTTGTTTCGGAGATAGGATGGTGTAGTTTCAGAGTTTCAGAGTTTCAGGGTTTCAGGGTTTCAGGGTTACAGAGTTTCAGGCCACTGAGCGAAGCCGAAGCGCAGAGTTTCAGGGTTACAAGATTACAGGTTGGTGATCGACGTCGAACCAAGTCGAAACGCAGTGCTTGCCTGTGTAAATAGTTCAAATAAAAAGGACTCAGTACTGTGCGCAGAGCACGAAGCACTAAGTCCTTTCAAAAAAATTCACTTCTCTAATATTAAAACTAAATCAGTTTACTGGAATCCATCCGGTTCCTGGCTGTCGCCATTGCTGAAATCCTTCGTTGCAACTTTCTTGTTATAGTTATTAATTTTAAACTGAAGTCCGGCATACAGAATCCTCGATTCACGATACATAGTGCTTTCGGAGGTAAAGCCATCGCCATAAGTGATTCCGGAATATCTACGGGTATTAAAAATATCAGTTAACCGTAGGGAAAATGACAGCTTGTTTTTCAGGAAATCCTGTCTGAAAGAGGCATCAGCATAGTATTGTGACTTACGATATTCCTGTGCAGATCGCGTAGGCGAATTGTATGTGCCAATCAACTGAAAGGATGAATTTTTCCAGGGAATAAAACTCATATTTACCCTGCTGCTCCAGGAGAATTGATCGGAAGACTGAATATTCATTTCAGGAATGGCATCCGTCAACGCACGGTAAAGAGATACATTCGCATTAAGCCTGAACCATTTAACAGGATTTGCTGAACCTACCAGCTCAAGACCATAGGAAGTGCTGCTGCTGATGTTTTGAGGCATGGTGATAGTAACTCCACTGGCCTGCATCTTGCTGATATCTTCCACCAGATCCGTGGTATGTCTGTAAAATGCACTCGAAGTAAGAGAACCTTTTTTCCAGTATTTCATCACGCCCAGTTCGAGAGAAGTTGTAAACTCAGGCTTTAATGAAGGATTTCCCGTCTGTATATTCAGTGAGTCGGAATAATCGACATACGGGTTCAACTCGCGGGGCGAAGGACGGTTGACACGGCGGCTGTAGCTCAACTGCAACTCACGCTCCTTGCCTAAATCATACTGCAAATGAAGCGAAGGATAAAATTGCGAATATGCCGTTTTAAAACTGGTATCTGTAAGAGCTACCTTTGAATTGGTAAACGCCTGTTCGAACCTGAGTCCTGCCTGGTATTTTAACTTTTTGATTGAATTTCCGTAAATCCCGTAAATCGCATACAACTGGTCGGTATAATCATACTGGTTCTTTAATAACATTTGTTCTACAAGCTCACCCGCAGGGGTGACATTATAGTAATTGTAAAGCATCGACATATCACGTATGGTTGCTTTATAACCAGTTTCAATCCGGCCTCCGTTCTCCATAGGGTATGTATAATTTCCCTGCAGGGTGAACATCTTATTGTTATTCTTTGCATCGTTCTCCTGTTTCATTGGATCACCGATAGTTTCAGAGCCAGGAGCAATATAATCCTGCTGGCTAATGTTGCTGACATTATTCATGGTATTCGTGTTGAATATAATGTCGTTCGTATATTCACGTCCTTTCTGTGGAAACAGGTGTTTATACGAAAGCGAATATTCCATTGAATTCATTGCCCGGCTGCCATTTGTACGGCGCTCAAAATAACGGAGCAATGAATCATTACCATCAAAATTGCTATTCAGCCTGTTACCTTCCGAATTAAACGCCATATTGCGGTATTGAGTGCTGAAAGTAAGGTTATTGCGTGAATTTATAAAGTAATCGACCCCGCCATTAAGACTGTACATATTCCAGTCCCTGGAGCCTATCTCTGATTGTTTGAGCACATTTTCCACACCATCGTAATTGCTGTTGCGAGTGCTTTCCATAGAAGTCTTCATATGGTTCTTTCGCCCGTCGAAACCGGCGAAAACATTCAACTTATTCATCCTGTAATTCAGGTTAAGCGTACCGCTGTATTTATCGCCGGTACCCACATTTGTGGAAACCATTCCATTAAATCCCTGTATTGCTTTTTTCTTCAATACAATATTTATGATACCCGAAGTTCCATCTGGATCATAACGTACGGAAGGATTAGTGATCACTTCTATGTTATCGATGGCGCTGGCGGGTATCTGATTAAGAAGATCACTGGCGGACATTCCGCTCTGGCTCGAGGGTTTTCCGTCGATAAGCAGGGTTATATTTGCATTGCCGCGAAGGCTGATATTGCCATCGGCATCCACAGCCACCGAAGGAACATTTTCAATCACATCGGTTGCTGTTCCACCGCCTAAAGCCATATTTTTATCAACAGTAATTATCTTTTTATCCAGGTTATTGCTCACCATAGCTTTTTGTGCGGTAATTACAACACCCGAAAGCGATGAGGAATTAGGCTTAATTAAAATATCCCCGATCTTAATGTCAGCCGTTTTAGACGAAATGGTTAGACCAGGAATCAACAGATTTTCATACCCTATAAATTGAATTTTAAGGTAATATTTGCCTGATGCAAGATTGTTGATCGAAAAACGTCCCTTGGTATCGGTAATGGCGCCGCTTACCATTGAACTGTCGGCTGAGCGAAATAGGACCACACTGCTATATTCCACATGCTCTTTAGTTGCAGCATCGTTAACGGTACCCGAAATAACTCCATAACCTTGCGAACCACCACCCGGCCTGCTGCCCTGACCCGAAGTTGATGAAGGTTGCTGTGCCCATAAGGAAATTGAAATAAGTAGAGAAAAAATTACCAGGAACATCCTGGCTGAATTGGAATGAAACATTTTAAAACAAGTTTGTTAGAGTATTAAGACAATTAACTTCTGCTTAAGTTTAAACTTAAGTACAGAAGATACTGAATTTTTTTGCAAAGCTACTATAAAGCTATCGCCAGCGGGAGTATTAGGAATTTTTAACATTATTTAAACCTGGAGCGAAGGGTTTGAAGGGTTTGAAATGTTTGAAGGTTTTAAAAAGTTTGAAGAGGTTAAAGGGTTTGAAGAGGTTGAAGAGGTTGAAGAGCTTGAAGAGTCTTGGAAGTTTAAACGTTTACTGATTAACAATTGTATGACCGCTTTATGACAATCGTATGACCCATCATTTGACTATTGCATTACCACTTTATCACCATCTCATCACCAAAAACTTCAAACAATTTTCCCTAAGTGTCCCCATGAACGTTATATGTTTACTTTTGCAGCCAAATAAATTTTACATGAAATTCTTTTTCTCCATTTTCTGCTTTCTTTACTTTTCGATAGTGCTTCAGGCACAGGATAAAACATTTCGGACGTATTACGAAAAGTCGGAATATATGAGTACTCCCCGTTATGCCGAAACGATTGAGTTTTGTAAAAAGCTGGAAAAAGCTTCTCCACTACTCCGTTATTCCACGTTTGGGAAAAGTCCTGAAGGGCGTGATCTTCCGTTGATGATAGCCGATAAAAATGGAAACTTTACACCCGAAGCCGTGCGCAAAAGCGGAAATGCCGTACTTCTCATTCAGGCATGTATTCATGCCGGCGAGCCCGATGGGAAAGATGCCGGACTGATGCTGCTACGCGATATTGCCATTTATAAAAAGAGCCTTAATCTGCTCGACCATGTTACCATTCTTTTTATTCCAATCCTGAATACCGACGGGCACGAACGTTTCGGGCCCTATAACCGCATCAATCAGAACGGGCCACAAGAAATGGGTTGGCGCACCACAGCACAGAACCTAAACCTGAACCGTGATTATATGAAAGCCGATGCTCCCGAAATGCAGGCCTGGCTTAAGTTATATAGCAAATGGCTTCCTGATTTTTTTGTGGATTGTCATGTTACTGATGGCGCTGACTTTCAATATACTATGACCTACGGGCTCGAAACCAAAGGCAATATGGAGAAAGATCTCACCACCTGGACTAAAAATGTGTATGAAAATTACGTGGTGAGCGAAATGAAAAAATCAGGATTTCCGATTTTTCCTTATGTTCAATTCCGCAACTGGCACGATCCCCGAAGCGGGCTAACTGTTAATGTTTCTCCGCCTATGCTTTCGACCGGATATACAAGTGTGCAAAACCGCCCCGGGCTGCTGATCGAAACCCATATGCTGAAACCTTACAAAGCCAGGGTTACCAGCACTTACACCATGCTTACACATACGCTTGAACTCCTTAATAGGGAATACAAAACATTGCAAACCCTCGAAGCCAAAGCGGATGCATACGCTTCGGGAGAGCAATTCCGCAAAGAGCCATTCCCTGTGAATTATTCTGAATCTTTTGCCGACAGTACACAGATTGAATTCCTGGGATTTGACTATAAAATTGATACCAGCGATCTGACCAGTGGTTTATGGTTTAAATACAATAATCAGAAGCCTGCCAACTGGCAACTTACCCTTTTCCCGGATTGCAAAGCCGATAAGTTTGCAAACCTTCCGGAAGCCTATCTTATACCTCCACAGTGCAGCGA
>JBBRYZ010000086.1:0-17045 GCA_038237165.1 Bacteroidales bacterium
TATCAATAAAAGCGATACGCCTATAGCCTTCTTTAAGAGCGATACATTAACCCGCGTTGGTCTGTTGATCTGTGCACTCGGTATCTTCGTTATCGGTTTCTGGAGCCAGGTTTACGAGTTTATTGATGCACTTACTTTTGCGATTGTGAAATAGGATGGCGGAAGGTTGGATTTATTACTTAAATCGTAAATCTGACATCGTAAATCGTAAATCCAAGAATTAATAGATAAGTTTGAATAACATTTATTAAAGTTGATTTTATGCCACTCAAAGCAAAACATATAGTTGAAGAAATTAACGGTGTACGCTGTACCATTGTTGAAAAAGGAGCTACTAAGAAACGTGTTGATTTTCTGAAAAACCTTCTTGAATTCAACAATTTGGAAGTACTTGTTGCCGAAGACAAAAAAGAAACTGAAGATGCTCCTACTCTATTCACCATCGGAGTTACAGACATTGTTTTCCACGCAGTAATAGCAGTATATGAAATGAAACTTAAAACCCCCGAAGGCGAGCGGGTTTCCCCTGCTTACTGGGAGCAGAAAACTACGGAGATCGTAGATGAATACTGGGAATTCAGAAATAAATAAAAAATTGAAACCGGCTTGGTGCCGGTTTTTTTGTGCCAATAAAAAAAGATGGGTTTGTAAGTTTTTTTTTAAACCACGGAGGCTCGGATTACAAGGAGGATCAGAAATAAAGCAGCCTATCAATTCACATTTCTGTATAATTTTTCATTAGTGATTATTATTTTTTATGGCTGAAAAAACAAAAGCCACAAAGATACCTACTGAATATTACAAATTATTCTTTGTGCCCTCCGTGCCTCTGTGGTTCATTTTCATTACTGAAGAAACCACTAAATGAACGTTTACGAATTAGCTTTAAAGCACTGGAAAGCACAAAAAAAGCCCTGCTTCACAGCAGGGCTTTAAAGAATAATGTTTTGAATATATTAAATTACTTTAACATTTACTGCATTTAATCCTTTTTTACCTTCTTGTAGGTCAAAAGATACCTGATCATTTTCTCTGATCTCATCGATCAGACCTGTAACGTGTACAAAATACTCTTTGTCCGATGCGTCATCTTTGATAAATCCAAATCCTTTGGAATCATTGAAAAATTTTACTGTTCCTTTACTCATGATGTTTTTTATTTTATTTTGATTTTCCGCAAAGATATATCATTATCCAATACATGCAACATTTATTTCATAAAAATTCTAAATTTTTTATCTTTTTTCTTTTCCATTCCTTTGAATCAGCAATTTAGAAGAAAAAAAAACATTCCATCCGGCAATAAATTTACAAATCAAATGTAAAAAACCGCTTAAAGGATTGTAAATCGTACAAGGAAACTATCATCTTGCGGCCGAAAAACATAGCTAAAAACATGCATATTTGCAGCAAAGTGCGGTTAGCCAATCCTGATCGAAGTCATTGATAAAGATCCCATTAAGGGCTTATCATTAAAGAAAGTGATTTCTTCATTTTCTGTTTTTAATGCTAAAGTATAAAGCAAAGGCAGATAATGTTCGGGAGTTGGAACAGCTAATTGAACCGCATGACCCAGTTTTCTATAATCGATAAGTTGTTTATAATCGTTATCCTGAATCAATTTCTTAAATATTGCATTAGCTTCCATCGCCCAATCTAAACCTTTATCCGGTATATTCCATTCTAGCATGCGAAGGTTATGAACCATATTGCCGCTTCCGATAATAAGTACACCTTTCTTGCGCAATGAAGCCATCTCCTTCGCCAAGTTATAATGATACTGAGGATCGTGGTAATAATCGAGGCTCATTTGAATAACAGGAACATTGGCATCAGGATAGAATCGCTTCAGCACACTCCAGGTTCCGTGGTCGAGACCCCATTTTTCATCAAGACCAACATTGGTTCCGGAAACAATGGCTTTTGTTTTTGCAGCAAGTTCCGGGTTGCCTGGCGCAGGATATTGAACGTCGAATAATGCCTGGGGGAAACCGCCGAAATCGTGAATTGTTTGCGGCCTCTCCATGGCTGTTACAAAAGTACCTTTAGTTTCCCAATGTGCAGATATACAAAGAACTGCAACTGGTTTTGGCAAGGATTGGCCCAGGGTTTGCCAGGTTTCGGTAAATTCGTTTTGCTCAATCGCATTCATCGGGCTGCCGTGCCCCACGAAAAGCACAGGCATGGGTTCTGTGCTTTTAAGCGGATCAGTAAATAGTTTAAATTTATTCAGATTCATGGTTAGACCAGCTAAAAGAAGATTGGCAAGTGATTAAGAAAAACTTTTTTTTCATTGAGAAAAAGGCTGATTTATGCCTTTTGTTTCTGCAATTCAATTTCGATATTAAGTTTAATTTCATCACCAACCAATACGCCACCTGCTTCGAGTGCTGCATTCCAGTTAAGGCCGAAATCTTTGCGGCTCAGTTTACCGCTTAGCGTAAATCCTGCCTTTTCGTTTCCCCAAGGATCGGTCATCAGTCCTCCAAATTCAACATCAAGTTTAACCGCTTTTGAAACACCTTTTATCACCAGATTTCCTGCAAGTGTAAACTCATCGTCACCCGTTTTAGTGATTTTTTCGTTAGTAAATGTGATCTCCTTAAAGTTTTCGACATCGAAGAAATCGGCGCTTTTCAGGTGGGTATCACGATCACTAACTCCAGTGATGATTGATGCCGGGTTGATATTAAAGCTAATATCGGCTGTTGAAAAATCATCTCCTTCAGTTACCAGTTGTCCGCTGAATTCGTTGAACGATCCTTTAACGTTTGATATCATAAGGTGCTTTACTTTGAAAGCTATTTCCGAATGTGTAGGGTCGATAACCCAGGTTGTTTTTGCTGACATTTTTCTAAGTTTTTAAATGAATAGTTTGATGAAGCAAAAGTACAACCGCTCCCCGGACCGGAGGTTACACTTTTAGGAAGATGTGTAGTATAATCAGGAAAAGTCAGTCAGCATCTGATCGCGGTATTCGCTGGGGGTTACACCGGTCCGTTTTCTAAAAACCCTAGTAAAATAAGACTTTTCATTGTAACCCAGTTCATAACCTATCTCGGAAACAGTCTTTCCGGAATTCAATAAAAGATTGCGCGCTTCAATCAGTTTGCGGGTTTCAATAATCTCCGTAACGCTTTTTCCAAATGCCGATTGGCTTATAAGGTTCAGATTGCGGGTGCTCATATTGAGTTTTTCGGCATAAAAATCAGCGCCTTCGGGCCGCAGATAATTAAATTCAAGTATTTTCAGAAAGTTGTTGAAGGTAACCATCTGCGAACGGTTTGCTGCCTGCCCGTCAAGGTATTCCTGCTTACTGTCGGCTTCAAGTTTTGAAAGCAATGCGCCTAACAAATGTTTGATTACCTGATAATTAATATTTTCCTGCTGGTATTCCTTGAGCATTATTTCACATAAGGAATCCAGGGTTGTGCTGCAATAATCTTCATCAAGCCGGTAATTAATCTGGTCGAGGAAATTTGAATAAAAATTAAAACGGCTTTGGGGAACAAGTTCATTTTTAAAACGGATAACCCAGCCGGAAGTATCGGCATCAGGCATAAAATTATGCACTTTCCCTTGCGCAACATAAACTATTACAGGCGATTGTAACTCTTCTTTTACATAATCCAGCGAATGAACCGGTTTACCGTGAGTTACAATAATTAGTTCCTCGTGATCGTGCCGGTGCGACGGAATCGGATTCAATAACACAGCCTCGATCGACTTCTTGGTCAGCTTGATTATTTTGAAGGGGACATTCATCATCAAAGGAAGTTTTGAAAGCAGAATTATATTATTTCAATGTATATAAACATCATAACCTGAAGCGCAATCGCAAAGGTACAAATTGAAAACCGGAAAATAGATTCAATTTTAAACCTATGGTAAATGTTGCTGATTCTGTATCAGTGCGCCGAAATATTAACTGAAAGGTTTATCGCTTTCAAAATCAGGCTTATAATTATTGCTGCTTTCCATTTCTTGAACCCAGCCTTTATAGAATCCAAGGCTTTCGAGTTCAGCTTTAACGATTTCATATTCATCGATCGAAAGTATGCGATCCAGCGACGGATGGCCTGATACGCCTGGTGACGGCCAATACTGAGCCATCAGTGAAATCGCGATGGAAGTGGAAATACCGGCAATATCATGCAATACTTTCAAGCTGTTTCCAATATCTCCTGGTAACACCAGGTGACGGATGATCAGGCCTTTTTCGGCAAAACCGCTTTTGTCCATTACAAGCGTTGAACCTTTCTGGCGGTACATTTCCTTAATGGCTGCAATTGCTACCTGCTGATAATCTGCAACTTTCGAAAATCTGGCGGCCAGTTTATTGTCAGCATATTTATAATCAGGCAAGTAAATATCGATATAATCTTCCAGTGCTCTGATTTCTTCTACCTTATCATAACCATTTGTATTATAAACAAATACAGGGTTATGACCCAATAATCTAAGCGATTCGATAATGGCTTTTACATGAGGGATAAAATGTGAAGGCGATACAAATCCTACGGCATGGCATCCCTGATTAAGTTTTTCAACAATTGAATCAACTACTTCTATCAGTTGCATTTCGTGCTCATTAACTTCACCACGGTTGCAGCTGATCTGGTAATTCTGGCAGTAAATGCATGAAAGATTACAACGGCTGAAGAACACGTTGCAAATGCCATTTTTTCCATTTATTGCCGGTTCTTCACCGTGATGAATGGTAATGGAACTGATATTGAAACCGGCATCGCTTCCGCAAACACCAATTTCGCCATTTAACCTGTTAATATTACAATTACGCGGACAAATGCTGCACGAAGCCAAAGGCTCAAATAAAAATCCAAGACGTGATTCAGGTAAATAATCTTTCAATGTGTAGAAATTAGCTGACAAAGATACTAGTTTTGATTGCCTTTCAAAAAGTAAAAAGCCGGGAAAATATTCCCGACTTCTTCAAAATTATGCTGATCTGACTGATATAACTGGCTTATTCAACCACCAAAGTTTGAATAGAATGCGGAAGGCTTACAATTTCTGCTGCCTGACCTGCAATCCACAGATGGTAAGGGATTTTTACATCGCCCTGGTTCATTACAACAACAGCAATTTTGCCGTCGGTATTTTTAAATGCTGTGGTCATCAAATTGGCACGACTTGAACTGCTGGAAATGCGCTTGGCACCCGGACGGATAAATTTCGAAAAATGACCAATATAATAGAAAGAGCTAAGATAGTGCAGCTCATTGGTCCTTGTATCAGCAATTACAGGTGAGAAACAAAAATTGCCCACATGGTTTGGACCGCCCTTTTCGTCTAGTAAAATGTTCCAGTCGGTCCAGGCAGCGGTGCCATTGTTAAAATCATTAATCATCGAGAGTCCATAACTCTCACCCATATTCCATTCACCAATCTTATTCCAATCGAACTTATCAACACACCCTTCGGTGAATATCAGGCTTTTTCCAGGATAGGCTTCGGCCACACGTTTCACATTTTCGTATGTGTTTCTACCTCCGGCCCAGCTTTCGTACCAGTGAAATCCAACTCCCCAAACATATTTTGCAGCTTCGGGATCATCCAGTACGGTGCTTGCGCGCTGATATATAAGGTCGCGGTTATGATCCCAGACGATAAGCTTTTTGCCTGACATTCCTGTTTTTTGTAAGGTTGGTCCCAGGAATTTCTTGATAAAATCCCGTTCTTCTTCACCTGTATAAACACATGATTCCCATGTTTGTATTGCCATAGGCTCATTCTGCACGGTCAGCCCCCATATCGGAATTCCTTCGGCCTCGTAGGCTTTTATAAACTTCACGTAATAATTCGCCCAGCTTTGATAATACTTCGGCAGGAGTTTTCCGCCTTTCAACATATTGTTATTGTCTTTCATCCAGGCAGGCGGGCTCCAGGGAGTGGCAAACAGGGTAAGTTTTCCGCCCGCTGCGATAATCGCTTGTTTTATCATTGGGATACGGAATTCCTTGTCGTGCGAGACACTGAAAGATATTAAGGCAGCATCATTTTCATTTACATAAGTATAACTGCCGCTAGAAAAATCACAGCTGTGAATGTTGGTTCTAGCCAATGAATAACCTATACCTTTATTCGCATCGTAATATTGTTGCAGTATCTCCTGTTGCTTGTCTTTGCTTAGTTTGGCAAAGGTTTCGGCCGAAGCATCGGTAAGCGCACCTCCAATACCAATCATTGTCTGAAATGTTTTTGTAGGATCAACAAAAATACAGGGTTGTGTTTCCAAAGGCTGACCAAAAGGAGTAAAAGCGACAGTCTCAGTGACGGACATTCGCAATTTGGTATTTTCGGCAGTAGTGTACACAACTACCTTTTTGCCTTTGAGAAATGTAGTAGTAACTGTTTCATTACCGGCCGTCAAGGCATTTGATAGCAGCAGCACACAAATGCCTGATAAGTAGAGCAATTTTTTCATTTCCATATTTCTGATTATTGTTAAATGGTTATTGAACTATTAAAAACTTATTTACAGACTATTACCGGAGTTTACCAAACATAAGTTGCTACAGCTCCACTTCCAAGAGAAGTATTAGCAGTACGGTCTTTAAACCCGATATTAAATGTCTGACTTTTATTGCTGATATTTAAAACTATCAGAACTTTTAGTCCATCAGGGGTTAGATAAACGACATTCGGAAGATTTGCGATCATTTCGGAAGCTATTCGTACAGAGTCTGAAGGTACAAATTTAGATGCATGTGCAATAATATAATATGATACATTGCGTGTAATTTCCGACCCGAAGGTAAGAGCGCCTTCACAGGTTGTACAACCACCGGGAGTATGCGGATTATACGAAGGATCGGAAGCCAGGTTCCAGGCAATCACATTTTTACTCCAGTTGCGAGGCGCACCTATTAAAATATTCTGCACATACCATTTCAATTCCTTGCCAAATTTACCTGGACCCCCCACCCATTGCACTGTAAAATAAACAGATTTAGTTGGATACGCATTATGAACCTTTGATAACGCAGAAATGTCTCCGCCGTACAGATGAAAAGCTGAACCATCGATATATTTATTGGCGGCAGAATCACTCAAAATATCGGTGGCATATTCCGGATGATCACAATTGTGGTCGTACAAAATTATTTTTGTAGTGATGCCTGCAGCCTGGAATGCAGGGCCAAGATTATTTTTAATAAAATCCCGTTGCTCAGATGAATGCATTACCATGCTCGGGTTATTGCCTCCATACAAAGGTTCGTTCTGAATAGTAATGGCGTCAATAGGAATACCTTCCGCTTTCATTTCAGTAATATAACGGACGAAGTATCTCGAATATGCATCGTAATACTCAGGCAAAAGGCTACCTCCTACTGAATTCTTATTTGTTTTCATCCAAACCGGGGCCGACCAGGGCGAAGCTAAAATTTTGATTTTCGGATTCAGTTTCAAAATTAATTTTAAAACAGGGATCAGATCAATTTTATCAGGAGCAAGGCTAAACTGTGAGAGATTTTCATCTGTTTGACCTACAGGCATATCATCATAGGAAAATACGGCTGAATCAAGGTCGGAAGCTCCTATACTAATCCTGATATAACTTAACCCTATCGAACCTTTATCATTATCAAATAACTCTTTCAGAAGCGCATCGCGTTCAGAAACTGCCAGATGATTAATCAATGTGGCGCTTCCACCGGTAAGTGCAAATCCAAAACCATCCATTTCCTGGTAAGTCACGGTAGTATCAACTTTGATTGTAGGGTTCTGATTTACATAAGTGGAGAAAACTATGCTTCCCTCCTGCTTCTCCAGCAATGCTGATTTATCAGGTTTGGTGAGCCAGCAGGAAATATCGGATCTGACAGTGATTTTGCGTGTCGCCGACGAATCGGCGCATTCTGTTTTTCCGTCACTTTTTATGCTTGCGAAAGAAGAATAAAATCCCAGTCAGAAGAAAACCATAAGATGTGAAGTTTTTTGAAATGTGATTTTCACTTTACAATTGTGTTGATATGCTTAGAAACATTTAATTATCAATGTTTTATCTGAATAAGAAAGCTCTTATTATGACCTTTATTTTCTAATGATTTCAATTTTATCAATTCTATCAATGAAATCAAAATTTTCAATGAATGATTCTGATACAGAGCTTCGAGGTATCAAAATGACTTTTTTATTTACTTCCGACCAAAAGAGTCGTGGTATTAAACAAAAAAAATAATAAATCATCTTAACAAAACAACATTGATGGTTGATTGGAAATTATCTTTTTAAAAGTGTGTATTCATTTGGAAATTTCTGTAAACCGATTGCAGGTTTCGAAATTTTAGCAATGAACGCAAGACAAAGGTATTTTTATTTCCGCCCCACTTCCTTTGCCCAGTCGCCTCGGAAAATCATTTTCTGGTCGTGTATTTTAAAGATGAATTTTCCATATTGAACTGTAATTCCTGCCGAAGCATTTACGATCCAGCTATTATCGGGGATGTTAAAGAAATTCTCAGTATGAATAGTTTTCTTTTCTTTCTGATCCTTAACGGAAACCGTTGTCTGCGGACCTACCTCCCACCCAAGGTGAGTGTTGTAACTCACTTTCAGGTCGTCGGCAAGTGTGAAATTCGGTTGGGTTTCGATTTTTGTTTTTATTGATGCTATTTTACCGGAATTCAAATCTTTATCAGGAGTTACTTCAATGGTCAATTTAGGTAAATCAAAAGGCTTATCGGAAGCCAGGATCATAATTGATTCCGTTTTCAGCACTTTGTTTTCCTTGTTGTAAAACTCAAACGCAAGTTCCATATCTTCAATGCCTTTAGGAGCTATAGTGATTTGGTCAGATAAATATCCTTCTTTTGTTATATTTTTGGAATACAGCACCTTGTCTCTATATTTAACTATAACTTTCGTAACATCTTTATCAACATAAATTTCCAACGGAATTTTTGTTGTGGTATAAATATCTTTGTTTTTAGGACTGATAACCAATGCTTTCAAATAATCACGCATAGCAAACCAAACCGGCCGCGGTGAACCAAATTTATCATTTACATCACTGTATCCCCAGAAACCAAACCATTCTTCGGGTTGCTCGGTGTTATGGATACTGGGTTCGCCGCCTTTCCACCAACCATCGGCGTAATAAAACGGGCACATACCGGTTGCTCCCGCATCAATCAGATCGCGATAATTCGAAAGCAGGCCATCGGATTGCTGTATAAGGGTATTACCTCCATAGCGTCCAAAACCTTTATGTGAAACAGAATAGCCAAACTCAGTAGTAATGAATGGTTTCTTCAATCCGTTTAATTCAACTAAACCTTTGATATAATCTTTAAAACCCATGGTAGCGGTTTGGGCTTCACCGTGATCGTAACAATTGTACGCATATACGTCGAAAATATTCTCATCTATATAGTCGCTGATCATGGCGTTAGCCGATATAGTTATCGGAATTCCGGGATGCTGAGTATGAATGGCCGCGATCAAATTTTTCATCAGGTTGACAAAAGCAGCACCCGTAACTTTATGAACATGATCTGTTTGAGGCTCATTCAGAATCAGATACGTAATGATACAATCGTACTTTTTGGTATAACTCATCACCTGTTTAACATGATCCTCACATTTCTGAATAAATCCGGGATCGCTGTAATCGCCATCCGGATTAATTTCAATACCAAGAATTAGCTTTAGCCCTGAATTTTGAACAAGCTGAAGCTGTAGCTCCGAAAATTCGCTCCAGGTGCGAATGGTATTATAGCCGCCTTCTTTAATTGCTTTGAGGTCGAATTTCATCAGGTCGAGATCGTCGGCTCTTTTCCCTTCATAAGGATGCTGACCCGGACGTGCGCCGATCTCATAGCCCAAGGCTTTGATAAAAAACTTTTCGCCATTCAGATAATACCATTTATCCTTAATTTCAAGTTTCGTTTTTGATTGTGCAAATGATGGCATAACAGCCAACTGGCAGACAAAAATCACTGACAATATTTTCATAATCCATCCAACCGATGAAAAAGAAGAGGGCGCTTTGCTTTGGTTTTGTTTCAGAATTTGTTTCATAAAAAATTCGAAATTAAAAGGTTATGATAAATCTAATATTTTACTTTTAATGCGCGTAAAGCGATAATACTCTTTTACGGAGTTTAAAAGCCTTCATTATCTCCTATCCGATTGTCCATTGCCTTTAGCGGTTTTACAACCATTTGCCTTTAGAACAGCATCTTCAATCTTAATGTTTGAAAAATAATCACTTACCGATTTGAGAGTTGTTCCTTTGGCGTAAGGATTCAGTTTGTGAGCTTCCTTCAAAGCATAGTATGCAGCGCGGGGCTTAAGTTTATAAAGCCCTGTTTTATTTGCTTTACCTTTTGCGCAAATGCCAAACCATTCTTCGTTCATATTATTTTTGCCCGGTACAAAATCGTAATTATATCCTCCGTTAGCCCATGAAGCATCTGTGTCGTGAATATCTAAATTGCTGGTTTGCTTATATTTCCACCATCCATCGCTGAACTGAAAAGTAAATCCCCCAATGCAATTGTCTGCTTTACCCAATCCTGCCGCATTTTCGTATATTTCCTTCCAACTCAATACATCATATTCAGCCTGCGATTTCTGGTCTTCGGCCATCGTGATTTCATTAAATGCATCTGCACCAAACTCAGTAAACATAATGGGTTTATCAAAAGTTGATCTTGCTTTTTCGAATACATCACCAAAAGACTTTCCACGGTAACAATTAATGCCTAAAACATCTAAATCCTTGCATTCCCGGGCAATAATGTCGAGAAAAAAAATATCCCCGTTACACATAGCCACCGGATGTGAAGTATCTTTCTTTTTCATTTCAACAAATGCCTCGTTGAAGAGCTTGTACATAGGATATGCCCGCAGCGTAGATTTTCGGTCCACAAGAGGAATATTTTCAGTTTCGGCTCCTTCCCAGAAAAGGCCATAATTGTTTTCATTTCCAAGCAGATACATCAATAAACCCGGAGTCTTTTTATATTCATCGACCATTGCCGCAACTTCTTTGAGAAGCAATTCGCGGACACGAGGATCGGAATAGTCTGTGTTTCCAACCCACATTCCGTTGAGCGTAAGACCATAGCGTCCGAATGGGTGGTTAAGGACCGTGTAAATGCCGTATTTTTCATAAATATATTGAATCCATTTTGGTGGAATTTCATTATATATTCTGATTGCATTTACTCCCATATTTTTCAACAGCAACATTTCTGCATCCAGCGCAGACTTAATCACTTTATCAGGTTGCTTCCACAAACTGTACGAATAATTGGTGCCAATGGGGAAATAATCCCAGTTCATACCTTTAATCATAAAGTCGTTTCCGTTGACTATTAACTTTATTCCATTATCATTTTTTACAACTGAAATTTTATCTGGCTGGGCATATACCATGGTTGCAAACAAGAAAAGTGCAAATGCCAGAAGATTTTTTTTCATGTGTATGATTGAGTTTAAGTTACCGTTTCACCACAGATTTATTGCTAAAATGAGTTTTATTTTGCCACAGATTTTACATATTTCTCCGATTATGAACTGGTTTAAGCAGTTTTCATAACACAAAAAAACCCATAGAGAATTAAACTTATCTGTGTAATCAGCGTAATCTGTGGCTTACCTTCATCCTTCAAAGCATTTACCATGCTAATTAGATATTCTGTTCTAAATTTAGATACAATTATCTCGCTTCCCTTCGAATGATCAATTCGTCTCTGATTTCACGCGCTCTTTTTTCGGTAATATTGTATTTCCACATAATTATTACAGCCAGCAGTGCAGCTATTGAAGGTATGGTTATGTCGGCAATCCGAAGGTGGGTGATAGTATCTGCAGCCTGCACCTGAACGTTCTGATCAAATCCTACCGCACTTAGCACAATACCGCTTGTTAATAAAGCAAGAGAAGTTCCCAGTTTAACCATCCACCAGTAAACAGCTCCAAACAAAGCTTCTTTTCGGGGCATTCCGTTTTTAAGTTCATCCAGGTCGCAAACATCGGCTGTCATCGACATCATAAGTGTAAACAGCCCGCCAATCCCAAATGACAAAAGCGGTATCGGAAGAAAGATCAGCCAGGGCATTCCCGGGTGAAATCCGTACCATTTCAAACCGTAACCTATAATGGACAATAAGGAGGAAATTACAAAAGCATTTTTCTTCCCAATTTTGGTTGACATCCAGGTAATAATAGGAATCACCAAAAATGCAGTTGCCAGAGCACTCACAGTTCCAAACCATGCTGGCCACTGACCGGCAGCCGCATTATCACCTTTGAATAAGTAATAAATAATGATGAAGAAAGAAAACTGAGCTACGGTCTGAAAACCGTTAAATACTAAAAAAGTAGCTCCGCACAGGCGTAAAAATGGTTTATTGTAGAGAGTTTCTTTAATTCCTTTAAAAAAATGTTTCATGTTGGATGAAAGTTCTTTAAAGGATAATTTTGACTGCCCGGTCAAGACCGCCTGATCCATTTCTTTACAGAACAATGCAGGCATGATACCTAAAACCAAACAAAGTGCTCCTACCCAAATTGCAAGATTCCGGACTCCTACATCCGGAGATGAATATATCTCAGGACGTGAAATTATAAACCAGAACCAAGGAGCTATCATCCAAGCTATCTGACCCATAACCTGAGAAATAGCCATCAATCGTGTCCTTTCATTATAATCGGGCGTCATTTCGTATCCTAATCCAATCAGTGGTGCCGCAAAAATGGTATAGCCTACATAAAAAAGGAGCGACATAAATAAAAAGTAAATGAAATTAAAGGTTTCCCCGTTTTCAGGATGTATCTGCCACATGGCCATAAAAGTTACACCCACCATTATTGCTCCTGCAAAGATGTAGGGCTTTCGGCGTCCCCATCTCGACCTTGTGTTGTCGGAAATATAACCCATAATCGGGTCGAGTATGGCATCCAGAAACCGCGGAATTGCTGCAAGAATACCCGCCTTATAAGGACTCATTTTAAATGAAACAACTAAAAAAAACATAAAAATGCCCAGTGCAGCCGGTAACAATTGGTTAGTTAAATTTCCCGCGCCAAATGCAATTTTTTGTCCAACAGGCACTATGTCTTCGGGCGCAGTTTTGTGTGTATCCATTGTTATAAGGCTTTTTTAAAATATATTTTCATACGAATGTTTATGGATGTGAAAAACTATTGTTTGTAAAATTGGCGATTAAGGCTACATTTTTTGATTATTCACCAGATTCAGGAAAGAACCTTTCTTATCTGAATCCCTGTTTATTTCAATATTGATTCTTTGATGTGAACCACGACTTGGGTAATTTCTCCTGTTCTTTCAAAAATCTGCCGGCTTGTTTGAGTATCCATATCCAGCGATTCAAATTTTGTTGCTGTGTTGTTGCTTAACATCACTTCAACACTTTCAGTTTCAGCTAATTTATAAATTATAGGTACCTGGCAGTAAGTAAAGCACAGCGATCCTTTGTCCAGCTGGATTTGTTTTAGATGTGAGTTAACATCCGGATAATCAAAGTGTTTCGCTTCTGTTAGAAACTCACTTTTTCGGAGTAACCCCGGACTAAAACATAACTTACCGTCATGAACAGAAACGCCAAGTTCTCCGAACCGGCTCAGAATATCTTCTTTTACCTGTCCCGTCATTCCGGGTTGCTTTGCACCTTTTCCGGCAGGAGTATGCGAATAAGGATCCGTTGAAAATGCGCCATAAACCGTGGGTTGTTTATGAACACCTATTCCTTCGCTGATTTCGTAATAATGATTTTTTAACGGCAGGATAACTTCATCGTTCTCTCTGTTTCTGATTGCTTTCAGACAATATTCCTGTACCGCTAATTGCAATTTGGAAACCATGTGCCAGTAAATGGAGCCTAATCCTTCGTAACCGAAAAATGTTCCCGACCTTCCGGTAAATGCTTTATGATTGAAAACTTCCTCAAAGATCTGAAGCAACAGGTCAATGTCTTTTTCAACCAAGGTTGCGTATTCCGTTTGAGAAATTTCCTTCAATGCCAGTTTAAGATCACCGGCATTTTTAAGGTTGCCATTAAAGTGGAAATGCCCTTTGATATCTTTCTCAACAACCTGTGAATTGCCATTATTTATAAGTTGTTTCAGCAATTCCGATTTGGAAACAGATGCTTCAGGAATATTATTTTTAATCAGGAAACGAGGTAAATCCTTATTCGGATAAAGGATATAACTGTTTTGATCTTCCCTATAAAGTTTACTATTTTTTAAACTATCCAGTAAAATTAATGCGTCATTAGCAGATAAATATCCTGAACTCAATACCGCCACCTGACCTTCGAGCATCTCGCTCAGATGAGAAACAGAAATTTCATTTTCGTTGGTAACAGTCATTAAATTGTAGGCATGATACAACTCATCCAATCTCTTATTTGCCCGGATGGAATGTTCCAGGTAATCTAAACTGATGCCGACAAAATGTTTCAGTTTTTTCAAACTGATTGTTTCTTTCCGACCTGAAAAATCGTTTTTATAAATATTAAATCTGTAATCGCTTCCGGCCTGACCTAAATTGTCCAAAACCAGTTTACGATCCGTATCGTTGATTTTATCATTTAGCAAATAGCTATATTTGTTGAAAGTATTTGCCATACTGTTGAAGAAATCTGCCAATTCTGCGGAGACTATAATTTCTTCTGTTTGGGAAGCTGCAAATATTTCTTCAAAGAAATGGAGAAACCGTCGTAAATAATAAAGAGTTACCATCGAAACCCCGTTCCCGACGAGTGCGTTATTTGCATCGTTCCATTCAGGGCGTTGTGTGTTCATCCAGATTCCACCTTCGGGAATAAAGTTGGAAAGTTTGGCCAGGACCGTAGCCAGTATTTTTTCGATAAAAGTTACGTGCAAAATTCCACCCTTTTCATCACAGAGCAAAGTTCCATCTGCGCCTTGTTCTTCTCTCTTTTTACGAACCTTGTGATCCAATTCTCTGTCAAACTGAATGGTATCTTTGGGATTCTTCAGAATATCATGATAACTCCTGATTTTATAAGGTACATTGGCGTAAACGAAAAGCTCCTGATTAAACAGACTTTCCAGTTTATCCGGGTTATGTTTTTCGAATAACTCCAGCAGTTTGAGCAAATAGATGATCTGATGATCGCCCCAATATCCGATGTACGACCATGGATTATCCGGTTCTATCGTTTCCCAGTCAAATCCGGCTTTTGTAATTCTGTATGGATTATAACCATCGAAAGTTGAAGCGTTCAGGAATTTATGAATCATACTTTCGGCAAACTCCGGATACGAATGTGCCAGAGCTTCCCAGTTTTGAAAAATATCTCTCCAGTTCCCTTCGTAATCCAGTATTTTTGAGCCATCAATCTCATTTTGAGTGTTGATGGAAAATCTGTTCCATGGCCTGCTTGGATCGCCATGCCGACGGCTGAATTTTAGAGGCAAATACTCCAAACACAACCTTCTGAAATCCGGATCATCACTTTGACCGGCAATTTCCTTTAGTTTCGATAAATTAAATTCAGCTGGGAGTGCCTGAAGAATAGTTTCTTTTGATTTGAAAAATTTGTTATTGGCTTTTGTTAAATATTGGTTGAAATCATTTTTTTCGATCTGGTAATTAATATCGAAAATACCACCCCGCATGATATTAAACAGGGTGTTGGAATAATGCCTGACGTTTCGCAGATTATCTGCTGTAAGTTGCAAACCATCCGAACAGGCAATTAAATGAATAAGATTCCCGGTGCCGGTATTTATATCTTCATTAATAGATTGATAAAGCTTTTTATCCGTCCTGATCGATTCCGAAATACTGATGACTGCCGATTGAGTTTGATTAACGTTGGCAACAAACATCCATTCTTTTTCAGCTTTCGCTGACAGGGCCACATCCGAGCTTATAAAATAGCAGCCTTTTTCAGCCTTAATATCAACTTCTGTATGAACAGGAAGTCCTTTTCTGAAATTTTCAACCTGGCGGTTGCGAAGCAAATAGGTAGGATTATCAAGCCCCAGCGACCAAACAATATTTGCCTTTAGTGCTTCACTGGGTTCGGCTTTATCGACAATAATGGCGCTCAGGGCATAAATTCCAAGGCCAGATTCTTTTACAAGTTCACTTCTTTTATACGCATCCACAAGGTTGCTGGTACCATTTTGCAAATCACTTCCTACTCCATAAGGCAAAATATTCCTCAGACCGTCCAAAACTGAGATTCTGACTTCGTTAAGTGAATTATTTACCAGCGTTGATTTTTTTACAAAACCATACTTATTGCTCGAACTCCACTGGTACCGGAAGCTCAATTCCAGGTCGAGGTTTATTTCTTCAAAAATTATTTTATTCCCATAAATGTTTTTATAAAGATTCCGACTTGTTTTATAAATGCCTTCATATTTATCCGAAAATGGTTCCCAAAGAAAGGATTTATAATCCCGATGAACTAAAAAAATAGTTTTACTCCCTGTAGTTTCGGCCGATTCAGTAATTTTATCATCGGTATAATAAGGAAACAATGCGTATTCGGCATTTTTTCTGCCTGCGGTGAGACCTCCGTTGCTCGATATAAACATCCAGTGATTCGAATCACTCACAATGCTCATAAAAAAGGAATCCATTTCATCCACATTGGAAATCATATGATAACTTTCGTTATGCATATCAATGAATTTCCCTTCCACCACTTCCTGTTTAAATGTAGCAGCATTATTTCCAATAAACACAGTTTGGCGATTAACCATAGTAAATTGCGGTTACATTTATGATAAAGGTTACAGATTTATTTCTTTGCTCAGGCTATTGATATACCCTTACGTAGTCAACTTCCATTTGTCCGCTGGTAAATGCGGGATCAACATTTCCCCCGAAATTACCGCCCATTGCAACGTTGAGTATAATAAAGAAATTCTGATTGAAAGGTAAGCTTGCATTATTGGTAAAAGTGTAAATGGGAACATTATCCACAAACGATTTGATCGTAGTCTGGGACCACTCCAAAGAATATACATGAAACTCTGTAGTTGCATTTGAAATAACAAGCGAA
>JBBRYZ010000087.1:0-16949 GCA_038237165.1 Bacteroidales bacterium
ATATTCTGTTGGTGGCAGCTATTTCGGTTGCTGGTATGGCTATTGCATTTCCGGTTGGTGTCGGAATTGCCATGGTGTTGGGTGTGCTTATCAATTATATTGCTACTCCAAAAGGCGATCCCATCCTCCTGTTTATCGGTGTAGGCATTGTGGTGGCCGCTATTATTCTTGATGCACTGGCTTATAAGAAGCTCTCGCTCAATGCAAAGACACCATCAACCAAAGGAATTGTGCTTTCGGTAGCAGCCGGATTTCTGATGGCCTGGTTCTTCCGTTTTGTAGCAAGCGCAATAGCCGTAGATCCTGAAAACACAGCAGCCGGAATGTCGGAAGCCGGAAAGCTTACACCGTATGCTGCGTTCTTCTTCTTTGTGATAGGTATTGTGATCAGCAATTTTCTGTTCAATACTTACCTGATGAAAAAACCGATTGAAGGCACTCCTGTTAATTTTAAACAATATTTCCAGGGCAACTTTATGAGCCATCTATCAGGAATCATTGGCGGAATGATCTGGGCTTTGGGAACTTCACTGAGCCTTTTAGCTGCTAATAAAGCCGGTTATGCCATTTCATTCGGGCTCGGTCAGGGCGCAACTATGATAGGCGCTTTCTGGGGCGTATTCATCTGGAAAGAATTCAAAGGTGCAAGCAAATCAATCAATATCCAGCTTGCTTTTATGTTTCTGCTATTTACCGCTGGCCTGGCCATGATCATTTTGGCCGGTAATAATTAAATTTCTTAACTTTAATCTTAACCCTAAATCCAAACCAAATGAAAAAGCAAATTTTAGTATTAGCAATGGCTGCATTCGTGGCCGTGTCGTTTTCTTCCTGCAAAAAGGATAAAAAAGATCCTCCCGCTGTTACCACCACTGCAGTATCTGCAGTTTCCGTAGCGTCTGCAACTTCGGGCGGAAATGTTACTGCCGAAGGCACTTCAGCTGTAACTGCCCGTGGTGTTTGTTGGAGCACAACTGCCAATCCTTCTATTACCGATTCAAAAACAACTGACGGTACAGGTATTGGTACGTTTACCAGCACTATTACCGGATTAACTCCCGGCAACCTTTACCACGTCAGGGCTTATGCTACTAACGGCGAGGGCACTGCTTACGGCAATGACGTTACGTTTACAACTGCTTCGCTTATTAAATCGGTTTCTTTCTACGCAGCCTGGGCCGGTGGTACCGAAAAATGGGAATTTGCGTACGATCCTACAACCAAAAAAGTAACACAATTCGTTGATTATTGGGAAGGCGCTGTTGATAAGACGATTACATATGATTATACGACAGCAGGAAAGTTAACGCTTAAAAAAGGTGTTGATACATACGGCATTTACGATATAAATGCAGCAGGTCAGATTACAAAGGATTCTGATGGAAACACCTTTGAATATGATGCAAATGGCTTCCTTGTAAAGTATTATGAATATTGGAGTAACGCCAGCCACCTGAAATATCAGATGACAATCACCAATGGAAATATTACCCGGATAACAACTTTTGACGATGATGGTGTTACAGCAAAAAAGATAAAAGAATTTACTTATGCAAACGGAGATAATTCTGATGCTATCCACCAGGCAAATGCAACGGATTCGGACTGGAAACCTATTGGTAACTTTTATGGAAAACCTTGTGCCAAATTGGTTGATTATTTCGAGTACTGGGATCCAAGGGTAACTCCAATCGTAAAATCAAGGTCAACTTTCGCATACACTTTCGATGCGAAAGACAGGGTTTCAAAAGCAAGTAAGAAACTCACCGATAATTCAACGGAAGATTGGGAATATACTTATCAGTAAACTGGTTGAAATTTAAAATTGGAAGAAGGGGCTCCCTGTTTGCAGCCAGGGGCCTCTTTTTTTCAAAAAAAATATTCCAGGTTAACTCTCTTAATGACAATTTCAATTGAAGATTTATTCTTCAAATCCGGATTTGATATATTTTCTACCGGATGGCAATTACCAATCCTTTCAATTTTTCCGTCTAAATATATGAGCGCAACGATTCTCGCTTTACTTGGCTTTGGAATGGTCTTCACGTTTATAGCACTTGTTATGACCAAGTGGGTATCACCTCAGGTTGCACTGGTTATAATACCTATTGTTTTTGGGCTAATAGCGGGAGAATATTCAGAGTTAGGCCAAATGATGATAAACGGAGTGAAAGAAACAGCGCCAACCGGCGTTTTGCTGATTTTTGGTATCCTCTATTTTGGTATTATGATGGATGTGGGACTTTTCGATCCGGTAGTTTCCCTGATTCTCCGTTTGGTGAAAGGCGATCCTTTAAAAGTAGTTGTTGGAACATCTGCGCTATCGCTTTTTGTTGCAATGGTCGGTGAAGGAGCAATAACCTATATGATTATTGTTGCAGCAATGCTCCCCTTATATACTAAACTGGGAATAAAGCCAATCATCCTCACTGCCGTTGCCATGCTGAGTGCCGGAATCATGCATTTACTCCCCTGGGCCGGACCATCAGCCCGGGTAATGATTGTTTTACGTCAGGATTCATCACAGGTTTTCACTCCGCTTATCGGCAGTATGATTGCAGGCTCGGTTTGGGTGTTGATGGTATCTTATTATTTTGGTTTAAAAGAAAGAAGGAGGTTAGGGGTAACCCATTTCTCAGAGGAGCCGGAAAACAACAAAAAACCTCAAAAGTTTATATATGTAAATCTGCTTCTTACTATCATACTAATGGTTTCGTTATTGGTTGATCTGTTGCCTCTTGTTGTTCTGTTCATGATAGCACTTGCACTTGCATTGCTGATTAATTATCCGAAACTGGAAGACCAACGTAAGCGATTGGCTTCGCATGCGGGGAATGCCATCGCTGTTTCTTCTATGGTTTTTGCCGCCGGAATATTTACAGGTATTCTTTCGGGAACAAAAATGCTTGATGCCATGGGACAAAGCTTTATTCATATTATTCCCGACTCAATGGGAAATAACATGGCAGTTATAACGGCTCTTACCTCAATGCCTTTTACCTTCAGTGTCAGTAATGATGCCTATTACTTTGGAATACTTCCTTTGTTCGTTGAAGCTGCAACGCACTTCGGTGTACCTGCTATTGAAGTTGGCCGTGCAGCATTGTTGGGACAACCCGTGCATCTGCTGAGCCCACTGGTTCCATCAACCTACCTGCTAGTAGGGTTAGCAGGGGTTAATTATGGAGATCATCAGCGCTTCACTTTAAAATGGACGATTGGCACCGTTCTGGTAATGACTTTAGCTTCAATTCTTACAGGGGTTATTAGCATAAATTTATAACTGTTTACTCAACCCATATTTGCAAAGCACTTTGAGCCGGAGGTAATGATTTTATTATTTTTTAAACCTAAACAGAAATTGAATAGCACTCAGGTTGATGTCGACCTGCAAAACCTGAATAATATCCGTAAAGGAATTTATGCCCTTACCGTCAGAAGCAAAGAAGGCTGTTTGAACCGGAAAATTGTGTTGCTATAAAAAGCATGCCGTAAGCGGCAGTTCTCAAAATATCAAATTATGTAGCAAAGTCGCAGACAGGCTTCCCTATTTGTTCTCGTTAAAATCCGTAAGTGCTCCGCTGAAAAAGTCTCTGTTACATTTTACCCTGGTGGTGAAAACTACCGGGAATACAGCCTCCCAGCCGAGTCCCAGTTGGGAAAGCGCACTTTCTTTATCATCTTCAGTCCAATCGTTTTCTTTATAAAATTCAACCTGCCCCTTACCGGCAATAATCACCGGCTGTATATTTTCAAGATCTCCGGCTTCATTTGGTGAGCAAAAGCCTAAGTGCTTTGACTTATTTTTAAATACAAAATCTGTTGCAACGATATAGGTAGTATTACTATCCTCATTAACTTCCGTTTTATCCGATGCATTCACATATTCAATATTATCCGCCATCCAGTATTCCCATACTTCATTTTCAAGTAAATCAGCTATTGTAAGTTCTGAGAGGCGTTTATGATTCATTCCAGGAGTTGGTTAACAGTGAATATTTAAGCAAAAGCAGATGGTTCTAAAATAAATAATTCTGCAATTTATATTGAAAAGATGCATCCAAAGTCTGCCATTCAACATTGGAAGCGAACTTACAAAGATTTTGCTAAAACTATGATATATAAATCCAAAACTTAATAAATTGTTCATTTTCAAAGCTATCTGTTTAAATCAGAAACAATTAAGAATAAATTCGGGAATTAGGTTACCTTTGCAAAAAATACAAAATCAGTTTGATTGCCGCTAATTTCAGGTATTAAATGTCTGAATAACACCAATATCTGGTACAAACTGAGCAAAGCAAAAATTACTCATGGGAAATATTCTGGCCATTGTTGGCCGACCAAACGTCGGGAAAAGCACTTTTTTTAACCGCATGACCGGATCACTCGAAGCAATCGTGGATCCTACAAGCGGTGTTACCCGCGACCGCCATTACGGCCACAGCGATTGGAATGGAATCGAATTTTCGATTATCGATACCGGCGGCGTTGTTGTTGGCGGTGATGATGTATTTGAATCGGAAATTGTGAAACAGGTTGAACTGGCTATCGAAGAAGCTGATGTTATACTTTTTATGGTCGACGCCCGCGAAGGCCTTACCCCGCTTGATAAGGATGTTGCCAATATGATACGCCGCTCGCCTAAAAAAGCGTTTCTGGCGGTAAACAAAATCGACAGTCCTGATAAATTTCACGAGGTTTCCGATTTTTACAGCCTTGGGTTTAAACAAATATTCGGAATTTCATCTTCCAACGGTGGTGGCACCGGCGATTTACTGGATGAAATTGTAAAAGAATTTAATAAAGACACGCCCGAAACGCTTCCCGACCTTCCGAAGTTTACGGTTGTCGGCAGGCCAAATGTGGGCAAATCATCTTTTATCAATGCCCTGCTTGGCGTGGAGCGGAATATAGTTACTCCCGTTGCCGGCACAACCCGCGACAGCATTTATACCCGTTACAATTCGTTTGGCTTTGATTTTCTGCTTGTGGATACTGCGGGTTTGCGCAAGAAATCGAAGGTATTCGAAAATGTTGAGTTTTACTCGGTTATGCGTTCCATCCGTGCCATCGAGAACAGCGAAGTGGTTTTCATTATGATTGATGCCACCCAGGGCTGGGAATCGCAGGATATGAATATTTTCAAACTGGCACAGAACAATCACAAAGGTATTGTTATCATTGTAAATAAATGGGATTTGGTCGAAAAGGACACACACACCCATAAATATTACGAAGAAGCTATACGTAAAAATATTGCGCCTTTCAGCGATGTGCCTATTGTTTTTACTTCGGTGCTCAACAAGCAGCGAATTCACAAAGCCCTTGAAGAAGCAACCGCCGTTTACGAAAATCGCCGCAAACGCATCCCCACCCGCAAACTGAACGATGTACTTTTACCGATCTTTGCCGGCACCCCGCCTCCATTTCTGAAAGGGAAAGAAGTAAAAATCAAATATATAACACAAATCAAAACTGCATATCCCAGTTTTGTTATTTTCTGCAACCTGCCTCAATACGTGAAAGATCCATACAAACGATTTGCCGAGAACCGTATACGTGAAGAATTTAACTTCACGGGGACACCTATGGAAGTTTATTTTAGAAAAAAATAACAATTTCGGATGTCGGATTTATGATGTCGGAATACGGATGTCGGAATGTGGATGTCGGATTTATAATTTCAGATATCGGAATATTGGATTCGTAAATCGTCCCTCGTAAATCGTAAATTCAAAGAATCAATTATTAGATGGGAAGCGAAACTCTACGCATCGACAAATGGCTCTGGGAAGTACGGCTGTTCAAATCGCGAAGCCTGGCTACCGAAGCATGCAAAGCCGGCAAGGTTAAAATGGATGGCAGCAATGTTAAAGCATCCAAAGAAATAAAGGAAGGTGACACTATTACTGTAAGTCTGAATCCGCTATTCAAAACTATTCATGTAAAGCAATTTCCCAAAAGTCGTGTAAACGCCAAACTTGTCCCTGATTACATGGAAGATCTCACCTCGCAGGCCGAATACGACCGGGTGAAACTGATTGAAGCCACCAACAGCGAGTACCGCGACCGCGGAATCGGCCGGCCGACCAAGAAACAACGACGGGTTATTGATCAGTTGAAGAATAGCAAGGATTCCTGGTAGGGGTAAGTTAATAGAAAATAGTTAAAGGAAAATAGTGTAGTGTTTCGGGTTTGATGAGTTCAATTAGTATTGCTTCAACCCTTGAACCTTTAACGTGAAGCATTGAAGTTCAAATCCTTTAAACGTTATCATCCCATTAACCCCTTCAATCTCCTCAATCCCATCAATCCCCTCAATCCCCTCAATCCACCAGCAACACCAGCCCTTTCAGGTACTCCCCTTCCTGATGAAAAATATTAACCGGATGATCGGGAGGTTGTGAGAGATGCTGTATTATCCGAACCTGTCGTCCTGCATCAATAGCTGCCGCGGTAACAGCCGAAGTGAACATCTGCCTGTCAACCACTTGTGAACAGGAGAATGTGAACAGAATTCCACTGCTTTTAATTTTTGTCAGGGTCAACGCATTTATAGTTCTATAACCTTTAAGCGCCTGGTTGCGTGAAGACACATTCTTGGCATAGGCCGGGGGATCGAGCACAATTATATCATAAAAACCGGATTCCATAGCCTCAATATATTTTCGGGCATCGGCGGTAAAACATTCATATTCAGGCGAATCAAAGCCGTTTAGTTTCATATTTTTTTCAGCTAAAGCAACAGCGGGCGCCGAGCTATCGACCGTATGCACAACCTTTGCACCAGCTACAGCAGCATACACCGAGAAACCTCCGGTATATCCGAACATATTCAGCACATTTCTACCTTTTGAATATTGCGCAAGTAACTCCCGGTTATCGCGTTGATCGAGAAAAAACCCGGTTTTCTGTCCGGCAACAGCATCAACATGAAAATGATGACCGTTTTCGATAATATCGCATTCTCCAACATCTCCAACCAGAAAACCATTTTCCACATTCCGACCGGTCATTTTATAAATGGATTCGGCACTTTTATCGTAAACAGAGGTAATTTTACCCTGACTTGCAATAATAATGGCGTCGGCCAGTGTTTGCCGGATGTCGTGCATTCCTGTTGAATGCGCCTGAAGCACAGCCAAAGCACCGTAAACATCCACAATCAGCCCCGGCATACTGTCGCCTTCGTTATGAATCAGGCGATATGCGTTTGTCAGGGGATTATCAACAAGTCCCACAGCCGCGCGCACCTGCCAGGCAGCGTTGATTTTAGTCTGCCAAAAATTTGTATTTATTTCCTGCCTTTTGAAAGCAAAGAGTTTTACTGCCAGTGATCCAGGCATGCAATGTCCGGTTGCGAGGTAGGAACCTGACGAAGAAAAACATTCCACGATATCGCCTTCGGCGGGCTTTCCAACAGTTTTATCAATGGCTCCCGAAAAAATCCAGGGATGAAAGCGCATTACCGGGCCTTCTTTTCCGGGTTTCAGAATGATTTGGGGGTAGGTTGTCATATTCGGAGGTAATTGGGCAAAGGTAACGAAAAGCACGAGGGAGCGCCAAATGAAACTTTTTTGATAAAATGAAAATCCGGCAGAATCACATCATCGTTAAAGTCTGGCTTTTAAAAACCAGCTCACCAGGTGCTATGCGGTAAACAACAGAAGAATTGAAGGCGCCAAATCAGGCAGATAATTGATGGACCCGTGACTGAATAAGCAATTGTTCAGTAAAAATCCAGTTCTGACAACTATATTTTTAATCCTTTATTAACTTTTGTTACTCGCTGAAAGGCTTATCAATATTGAATTCTCACTGAAATCATATCAAATTTAAATAAATTTAAGTCAAGTTTGCATAATTGATTGTACCTTTGCTCGTTATTTAACCATTAACTTAAAAAAATATGAAAAAATTATTGTTACTGATGCTGATTCCGGCCATGCTGATGACCGTGAGTTGCAATAAGCAGAAAGAAGAAAACGCCAGGCTGAAAGCCAAAAATGACAGTCTTCTTGCACTAGGCTTTCAGAAGGATACAACCGTAATGGAATTTGTAAGAGCCTTCAACGAGATTCAATCGAACCTCGACTCCATCAAAATGAAAGAGAATATTATCGGTCAAAACACAAAAGGTGGCACCGAAGTACAGGCAAGCGCACGCGAGCAGATTACCGGCGACATCAATGCCATTTACCAATTGCTGGAAAAGAACCGTTCCGCGGTAGCATCACTGCAAAAGAAGCTTAAGGCTTCCAATACGAAGAATGCTCAACTTGAGGCTATGATCGACAACCTTAACAAATCCATTGTTGAAAAAGATGCTCAGATTGCAGATCTGAAAGATCAGCTAGGCAAATTAAATATTAAAGTTACCGATTTAGGCAATCAGGTTGCAACACTGAATACTAATGTTGATAACCTTAGCGCTGATAATAAAGCCAAACAACAGGCTATCGATGAAAAAACGGCTGCCCTCAACACAGGTTATTATGTTATAGGCACCGCCAAAGAACTCATGGACAAAAAGATTATTGACAAAAAAGGTGGTTTTATTGGAATTGGACGCACCAAGACCTTAACACCTGAGTTTGATAAATCCAATTTTACCAAAATCGATATTACTACTCTTACCGAGATTCCTATCAATACTAAGAAAGCAACTTTACTTTCGACTCACCCATCCAATTCCTACAAATTTGAAGGCGCTGACAGTAAAAAAGTTGACAAACTGGTTATTCTGAACTACAACAATTTCTGGAACAAGAGTAAATATCTTGTAATTATCACCAAATAGTACACTATATTCATTATTACAAAAAACCGGTTCCGCAAGAAACCGGTTTTTTGTTTTAACGTAGTTCCTGTTAATGCGCGGGATTAATACTGTTTACTCGTTCCCATATAAATACTACATTTGCGACTGTAATAGCCATTAGTAAGTTTTATTGTTATCTTAAAATAGCTTTATGGTGTTTTTCAGGTGATTGGATAAGAATAATTAATAACTCATGAAAATAAAACTCCTACTTCTTGCATTAGCCCTGCTACCAATGCTGGCAGCAAATGCCCAGCAATCAAAGAAAAACACAAAGCCGACAAAACAATCTGTTGTTGCAATGTTTTATAATGTCGAAAATCTGTATGATACTCAGAACGACCCAAAAATCAACGACGACGAGTTTACACCTTCCGCTAAAGTACCCTGGACGGAAGAACGGCTTAACACCAAGATTAATCATATAGCACAGGTAATCGCTGATATTTCAACTCCGGCAATGCCGGATCTTGTAGGTTTGGCAGAGGTCGAAAACCAGCAGGTACTCGAAATGCTTACATCTTCAGCCACACTCAGTAAAACAAAATACAGTATTGTGCACTACGACAGTCCCGATGAACGGGGTATTGATGTCGCGCTACTTTATAACCCCTTGACTTTTAAAGTTATTTCTTCGGAGCCATTGGAAGTAATGCTTCCTGGCAATGATCGTACCCGCGATATTCTTTATGTAAAAGGCAAAATAAATACGGGCGAAATACTTCATGTTTTCATAAACCATTGGCCTTCGCGCCGCGAGGGAACCGAAATTTCGGAACCTAAACGGATGGTAGCGGCAAGTGTTTTGAGAGCAAAACTCGTTGATATTCAGAAAGCTGATAAGTTAGCTAACATACTTATTCTTGGAGATTTTAACGATGAACCGTCAAATAGGAGCATTACCCAGGGCATCAAAGCGATGGTTCCAGAAAAGCCTTACGCAAATGCAAATATCTACAGCCTGTTGTACCCCGAGTATAAAAACGGAGGGGGCAGCCTGTACTATAAGGACTGGGATCTTTTCGACCAGATCATAGTATCGGGAGCAATGCTTTCGCAAAAAAAAGGCTTAAATACTTCGGTGGAAAATGCGGGTATATTTAAAGCGCCATATTTGCTGTATAAAGACAAAAATGGAGAATCCCGCCCTAACCGCACTATGGGTTCAACATACTTTGGCGGATACAGTGATCACTTGCCTGTGTATGTAAAATTTAACCTGAATTAATTTTTAACACTGAAACCTTAAGCTTCAGATATCTACTTTATAGAATCACTTCTTGTGTTTTCCCGTACCTGATCAAAATCAATTTCTTTGGTCATTACTCCTGTAGTATCGTAAAAACGCCAGTTCCCGACGCGCACATCGTTACTGTACATACCTTCGATATATTTTTTCCCATTATTGTAATAGTAAATCCCTTTGCCGTTGCGTTTTCCTTCTTTGTATTCGCCTTCGCTCCATAATGTACCGTTTTCGTACCAGGCTCTCCACAGGCCGTCACGCACTTCATCTTTATATTCACCATCCATTTTCACCTGTTTGTTGGCATAATAAACCACCTCACGGTCAAGTATCTGGACGCCACCTTTTTTATGGTAATATCTCTCAATCTTCGGGTTGCCGTTTTCGTATTTGGCCTCCACCTCTTTTTTGCGGGTGCAGCCTAATGCAAATACGGCAAGTACCGCAGCAAGCAGTATTTTTTTCATTATCAGTACCTATTCTCTGTCGAAGGTTATTCTTAATCCTTTAACAGTATCGTTTATCAAACCATTGTCGAAGACAAGGTGTCCATTTACAAATGTTTTTTCTACCTGAGCATCAAAGGTAGTTCCTTCGAAAACCGACCAGCCGCATTTATAGAGTATATTTTCTTTGCTTACTGTGAATTTGTGATCAGGATTAACCAAAACAAGGTCAGCAAAGTAACCCGGGCGAAGATAACCGCGCTTTTCGATGCTGTAACATACAGCAGGAGCATGGCACATCTTTTCGACCATAGTAGTAATCGCCATATTACCTTGCCTTACCAACTGAAGCATTGCCGTCAACGAATGTTGCACCAGCGGTGTTCCGGAGGGCGCTTTGAAATAAGTTGCATCCTTTTCTTCTGCCAGATGAGGGGCATGATCTGTGGAAATTATATCAACCCGGTTATCAAGCAGTCCTTTAAGCAGAGCGGTTCTGTCGGCTGCGGATTTTATAGCCGGGTTTACTTTGAGTTTAGTTCCTAGCCGGGCATAATCCTCGTCGCAGAACCACAAATAATGGGTACAGGCTTCGGCAGTAATACGCTTCTGAGCTAATGGAACAGAATTATCAAGCAAGCTAAGTTCGGCCTCTGTGGATAAATGGGTGATATGCAGGCGCGTATTGTATTTTCGGGCAAGAGTAACTGCCAGTTTGCTGGAACGGAAACAAGCGTCGGAACTGCGAATCACGGGATGCATTTCTATGGGAACATTTTCACCATATTTCAGTCGCATTGCTTCGCTGTTGGCGCGGATGGTTGATTCGTCCTCGCAATGGGCAGCCACCGGGACAGGCGATCTTTTAAAGATTTCCTCCAGTGAACTTATATTATCTACCAGCATATTACCTGTGGAAGCGCCAAAGAAAACCTTAACGCCACAAATTGTTTTCGGATCGGCATTAACAATTTCGTTGATATTGTCGTTGCTTGCTCCAAGGAAAAATGAATAATTAGCCAGCGATTTTTCGGCTGCCAGCGCCATTTTTTGCTCCAGTAAATCAAGAGTAACTGTTTGTGGCTGAGTATTCGGCATTTCGAAAAATGAGGTAACTCCTCCAGCTACAGCGGCACGGCTTTCTGTCGACAGATCGGCCTTATTGGTAACTCCAGGCTCACGGAAATGGACGTGACAGTCGATTATGCCTGGAAACAGCAGTAATCCTGCTGCGTCCATTACATCACAATTCCCACATGGTTCCGGGTCGCCTTCGCCAACAGCTTTAATCAATTGCCCGCTTATAAGCACATATCCTTTAAATTGTCGCCCTTCGTTAACGATGCTTGCATTTCGGATTAAAATATCGTTAGTGTCCATGTTATTTATTAAGTCTTAAAAACGATGCAAAAGTACTTTACTTCTGATGATTTTCGAGGCTTCAATCAGCTCTATCCTGATTTTCTCTGAAATCAGACCTTAAAAGTTGACACGCCAAAAGATTAAGTTGTAGATTTTGAGAATACAGCGGGATAATTTTGCTTTCCAGGGAATTTAGAGAATACAAACTTTCAATGCGGGTTTAATTTATTTGTAACTAATCAGCCCTTAACTAATTTGTTTTGCAACAGATTTCACGGTTTTGCACAGAATTAAAACTGCTTTCAACAGTTTTCATAACAAAAACAGACTTAAGGTATATATACTTATCTGTGTAATCAGCTTAATCTGTGACTTATATTCATCCTTCATTGTATTGACCAGGCTAATAAGTAACTTTTATTTTTATTACATCCTTACATCTTTATCACACTTTACCAGAACATTATTTTTATTTACTCTGTGCCACAACTATATCAAGGATTAACTTAATAATATAATATATTTGACTATAAAATATCAAACCAGAGTTTTTGTCTTCTCACAGCCAAAAAGTGCGTTATGAAAGCTTACTAAACACGGAAATTTAGATCAGTTCTTAATAATATGTTAAAAAAAAAATATACTTTTACCGACCATTAAAAAAACAAACAACTCGCTAACCAAACCAAATTTATGAAAATTTAATTATCATGGAAAAAAAACTGTACAGAATTGCTTTCGCGATAGTATTAATGTTTTTAAACATTGGTCTATTTGCTCAAGGCTACGTAAAAGGTATTGTAACGGATGGCATTACCAATGAAACATTAATCGGAGCATCTGTCTATATTAAAGGCACTACTACCGGGGCTACATCAAATGAAGAAGGGGCTTTTAATTTTGAATCTCCAGTGGGATTAAAGACAATTGTTGTTCAATATGTTGGATACCTCCCAGCTGAAATTGAAGTTTCTGTTAAAAAAGGGCAGACTTCAGACATGGGTACAATTCAATTATCGGTCAATCAGATTGGATTGAAAGAAGTGATCATATTAGCTTCTGTTGCAGTAAGCCGGAAAACTCCGGTTGCCATATCGACTCTGGAACCAAAAATGATTGAAGAAAGACTGGGAACAATGGAATTTCCGGAAATTTTAAAATCAACTCCCGGCGTTTATGCAACGAAACAAGGCGGTGGTTATGGCGACTCACGTATCAATTTGCGTGGCTTCGAATCATCCAATACAGCTGTAATGATTAACGGCGTTCCTGTTAATGATATGGAATGGGGCGGTGTATATTGGTCGAATTGGGCCGGGCTTGCCGACGTTACCCGTTCAATGCAGGTACAACGCGGACTTGGCGCGTCAAAAGTTTCAGCGCCTTCATTAGGTGGTTCCATCAATATACTTACCAATACTACCGACGCAAAAAGAGGTGGCGCCATTTCTTATGGTGTTGGAAACAATGGCTATAATAAGATCGGCTTTTCAGTTTCAACCGGTTTAACGGATAAAAATTGGGCAATTACCCTTTTAGGAGCTAAAACTACAGGTAATGGATATATTCAGGGTACTGAATTTGAATCCTATTCCTATTTTGTAAATATTTCGAAGAAGTTAAATGCCTCGCATTCCTTTTCCTTTACTGCATTTGGCGCGCCACAGTGGCACAATCAACGAAATAATGGCGATAAACTGACGATCGCAGAGTGGCAAAAACAACCGAATAAATATTTATACAACGCTTCCTATGGTTTCGATATGAACGGACAACGCAAAGTTTCGTCACTAAATGTTTATAACAAACCGCAGTTATCATTAAACCATTTCTGGACAATCAGTCCTAAAACCAGCCTTTCTTCAGTAATATATGCTTCGATAGGCGATGGATACGGCACAAGCGGCCAGGGCGCTACCTCAACAGATCGCGGATACTGGTATGGTTCAACACTTGGTGTTCCAAATACTACTTTCCGCACTCTTGACGGAACTTTTGATTATGGCGCTGTATATGCGTATAACAAAGCCAGTCTTACAGGATCGAAAATGGCTATGTCGAAAAGTGTAAATTCGCATAGGTGGTACGGTGCAATTTCTACTTTCACCACTAAAATAAAAAATATTGATTTCTACGGCGGTATTGACCTCAGGTATTACAAAGGCACCCATACCAATGTACTTACTGATTTATACGGCGGAAACTTTTTTATCGATGCTACTTCGGTACGTCCTCTTCTTAGCGATCAAAGCTGGAAAACGAGAAAACTTGGTGTTGGCGACGTTGTTTACCGCGATTATGATGGCTTTGTGTTCAGCCAGGGAGTATTTATGCAGGCAGAATACAATAAAGACGCTTTGAGTACCTTTGTTTCCTTATCAGGATCAAACACATCGCAATGGCGTTATGACCGGTTCTATTATGATGCTGATCAGGCCAAATCGAAAACCTTTAACGCCCTGGGATATTGTGCTAAAGGAGGCGCCAACTACAATCTGACAGATAATCACAATGTATTTGCAAATATTGGAGTTATATCACGCGCTCCATACTTCTCCGGAGGAGCTTTCCTTCAGTCAACAACCAGTAATGCGATTAATCCGAACGCAATTAACGAAAAAGCATTCTCTGCTGAATTGGGATATGGTTTCCGTTCAAAATATCTGGCGGCTAATCTGAATCTCTATAACACGAAATGGAAAAATAAAACTATTGTACGTAGTTCAATCCTCCAGCCAGATCCTGCAATCCCTGCTAAAGTTTTAAGTGTGAATATGGAAGGTGTGGATGCTCTTCATCAGGGAATTGAACTTGATTTATCATCAAGGCCAATTAAAGCGCTGGAAATTAAAGGTATGATATCCATCGGCAATTGGAACTGGGTAAGCAATGCAACCGGATATTTATATACCGATAACGGACAACCTTCGGATGTAAATGGGAATGAAGTTGCCTTTGGATCGCCTGAGCATGTAAAAATGAATGTTAACCTCAAGGACATTCATGTGGGTAACTCCGCTCAAACCACAGTTGCTTTAGGATTTAAATATGAAATGCTAAAGAATTTCAACATTGGCCTGGATGGAAACTATTACGGCCGCAACTACTCTTACTTCAGCATTAGTCCTGCTTCGACCGGTTACAGCGATCTGAACTTTTCGCAACCCTGGATGATCCCTGATGCTACAGTGTTTGACTTAAGTACAAGCTACAGGTTCAAAATAGGTAATTTAGACGCTACCTTTATTGGTAATATCGATAACCTCTTTAATGTCGATTACATTACGGACGCTACTTCCGGGACTAATAACGATTGGCAAACTTCTCAGGTATTTTATGGTTTCGGAAGAACCTTCTCCGCCTCATTAAAAATTAAATTCTAATAACTGAAAATATGAAAAAGACATTCTATTCATTGATATCAGGTTTGGCGTTTGCTGTGCTGCTCAGTGGTTGTTCTAAATTCAACGATCAATTTGACGGACTTGACGCTAAGACCCAGATAACTAATGTGGTAAACTATAATTATACATTAGTGGATGCTGATTATGCGGCTATTGCAACAGCGATTAAAAAACCGGTAAATGATCAAATCTCAGCTTTGAAAACTCTGTTAAAAACGGCTTCATCATCAGATTCTGTTTCTATTAATCAACAAATAGCTGCTTTAAACCTGACTTTGACAACGGATTCGACTTACATTAATGCCACCTATGTGGGTGCCAATAAATTTTTCAACTCCAGGTTACAGGCAAAAGACTATATTCCTTATTTGTTTAATAAAACATACATTTTTGCTGACAAAGGATCCACAATAAGTGCAACCTATGATGTTGCTGATGCGGGTGATACTATTTCGATCCCGGCAGCAGGAAGGTTTACATTAACAACAGATGATTATAAGCTAATGGGGACCGGTGCTGGCCAACCTGGACAATTCAATAATATGTCATCGGTAATGCCTGTGTTATATTATTTGAATGGTTTTCTGAAGCTAAAGTGCCCATATGCGGTAGCCGGTGCCACAAAAGTGGTAAGTTATTTGTATTATGACTCAAATAAAACCACAAAAAAACAGTACCGGATATTAACATTTAACGGTCAAAACTGGACAGCAACATCAAATCAATTTATCAATGTTGGCACAGGTTGGGTTTATGACCCTACCATCAAAGTTCCGTTAGTTAAAGGATCGCCCAACAATCTTTATATAATGGCATTTATTAACGACTTAATAGCCAACAATCCTGGCAAGTTTTATCCAAAAGGAACCTATGTTAATGAAGAACATTATTATGGATTCAGTGCATACTATCCGGAATTAGTTTTCAACGGAGATCAATTTACTTATGGTGATGATTCATTAAAGGCGCTCAAAACCGCATCCGCTGATGTTCAATCTGCGTTCTACAAACAAAGGGTTGCCCAGGCTATGCCGCGTTTCACTCAATTAAACTTCCCTTTGCTGAAATCCGATGTGTCGGGAATACAGCAGTATGTAATATGGACCATAATATCCTATTACAGTTCAGGTAAACAAGGCTTGTACACAATAAAGATGAAATGCATAACTTCAGGAACAACATCTTCACCGGCAGAATATGCAGTTGAGAGCATAGTTGAAACTTTCTAGGTTTCAGATTCATGCAAAAATAATGAGAGGCTGCCTTAAGGCAGCCTCTTTTATTTTGCCCGGAAATGGCGATCCTGGCCTTGCACAGCTAACGAATACAAGTTGTTGGAGAACAGCAATCCTTATTGAGTCCGGAGCTGAATGGCGTTATAGTGATAATTTGACTGATTTATTGATATCAAAGAGTTTGCTTAACATATCCTGATACTTTTCATTTGGGATTTTGGATCAGAGTTTTCTAACCTGGATTCTCAGCTATACTGTTTCAGATCATGCTTTATAAATAGAAGTAAATGAGTCCGGTAAATGCCATAAGGGATGCCTACAAGCCACAGATTACGAAGATTATACAGTTCAATTTAAATGAGTAATTTCGTTTTTTTTGTTTTGTAAAATAATGAATAAGGTTATTAATCAGTATAATCTGCGTAATCAGTG
>JBBRYZ010000088.1:0-16876 GCA_038237165.1 Bacteroidales bacterium
CTCGGGGTGAGCATCTTGCTCAAATCAGGAAAAATGGTTTAAAAGTCATAGTAGGATCAACTGAATTTATTGCCTTACCAGCTATGGCAACCGATAAAGTTAATGAAATAGGCATTGCCGACTATAATTTGGCATTGAAACACCTTTTTTCGCCAGGGCTTACAATCAATTGATCAGTAAAAATCAGAACCACTAAGGTGCTGGGGGCACTATATAATTTCGCGTATTTGATTAGAATTTAGCTGAGTTAGCCTGTTTGCATAAGGCATACACCCGCGATGGCGGATTTTTACTTGGCATATGTAATGAGTGTACAAAGATTTGAGCCTTAGATCCTTGAATAAACCTGATACTTCAATAATAGTGTTACACCTTATATTCTCTATAATCAGAATTTAAAATTATATGTAACCGTTGGTACAGCACCAAATAAATACATATAGTAAATATTGGAGGCATTCAATGTATTGTCATCCTGTCTAACATACAAAGCATATACGTTTTTATGAAAATAGACATTGTATATAGAGAATACCCATTGGCTTTTCAAGTGTTTATTTATGTTTTTGTGGGGAGAAAAATACGCAGCAATATCAAGCCTGTGATACAGAGGAAGTGCGTACCCGTTCCGTCCGGAATAATATGGAAAGGCAACGTCGTTGTATATAAATGTACCTTCTGGTAAAGTAACATACCCTCCTGAAGTTAATTTGAAGCTTGTCGAAAAGGTCCATTTTGAAGATAAAGCATAATTAGCAACAACAGAGAAATTATGACGTATATCATAACGAGGATGATACCATTTGTTTTCATTTACACCATCAATTTTATGTTTAGTTTCCGAAAGTGTGAAGCTAATCCATCCAGTAAGCTTGCCTTCTTCTTTTTCAATGCTGCATTCCATACCATATGATTTGCCATGCCCTGTCAGAATCTGAGTTTCGATTTTAGGATTCATGAACAGATCTGCATTATCTCTGTAGTCAATAATGTTATTCAATATTTTATAATAGCCTTCAAATGATACGTTCAGTTTGTTCTGAAATGCGCTTGTATAATATCCTACTACAAATTGATTAGCCGTTTGGGGCTTAATATAGAAATCGGGCGAAACCCATGTATCAGTAGGAAGACCAATAGATGAATTGCTCAACTGATGAAGATATTGGGTTACAAAATTGTAGGATGCTTTTATTGAGTTTTTCTCATTGAGGAGAAATGTTAAATTAACCCGGGGTTCAATCCCCTGGTAAAATTTCATCACACTTCCTTTTGAGTAGTACGTTGTATCTGTAACTATGGTCATTGCTGGGTTATACGAAAAAACGGTACCCGCGCCAAGTAATGAATAGTTTGAGTATCGCAAACCATAGTTTAGTGAGAGCTTTGATGTGATTTTTTGATCATTGGCTATATAGGCGGCTATTTCAACTGCATTCCGATCCTCGAGGCTGGTAGGTTTTACTGGCGATTGCCCTCCGTTAAGTGTTATTGTACCTGGCGAAAAATAATGATATACGATTGATATACCTGAAGTTATGGTATTATGCAAGTTCCAATAATATGTAATATCATGTTTCAATCCGGTTTCTTTGATATTGGAATTCCAGATAAAATTACGAGCACTTTCATTGATGGAATATGAATAATGGTAGTTGGAATAATACAATGAGGTATTGGAAAACAAACGCTGGCTGAATAGATGATTCCAACGTAATGTTGACGTGCGATTGCCCCAATCCAGAATATTGTTGCCATTTAATGCAAAACTCGAAAAATGATCTCCTCCCGAGTAGAACGATAAGTAAATATGGTTCCTGGCATTCAAATCGTAGTTTATTTTTGCGTTTAGGTCGAAAAAATTAATATCGTTTCCAGTACCAAAATTGCGTAATGACCAGATTTGTAACAAATCCCTGCCCACAGAGCCTACCAAAACATTTGCAACCTGCCCAACATAACTATAGCGTGCGGAAACCAGGCAGGATAATTTTTCTTTGATAATAGGACCTTGTAACGTGATATTCGACGCTGTTAATCCAATACCACCACTGGCTTCGAATTTTCGGCTATTCCCTTCTTTCATTGTTATATCAACAACTGACGACAGACGGCCGCCATAATGTGCCGGAAAACCTCCTTTATAAAAAGTAACGCTTTTTATAGCATCAATATTAAATATAGAATAAAAGCCTAAAGCATGAGAAGCATTGTAAACAGGAGCTTCGTCCAGTAAAATCAGGTTTTGATCGTTTGAACCTCCCCGAACATTGAAATTGGCTGTGCCTTCATTTGAAGTTTGAACACCCGGTAGAAACTGAAGCCCTTTTATCAAATCAGGTTCTCCGGTAAATGAAGGAATTCGTTTAACTTGCGGCAAATTTACATGTATCATGCTCATGCTGGTTGAACTCACAAGGCGATTTTTAGTGATTGTAACTTCGTTCAGTGTTGTTATACTTTGGTGAAGAAGCAAAACTTTAGTAAGGTTAGTTGAAAGATTGACGGTATCTGTTTCTCCTTGATAACCAATATAACTATACCCGATTATGTGTTTACCTGGTTGTAACAAAAGGGAATAAAACCCATAATTATTTGTGATAACGCCATCCGATGAATTTACGATAAATACATTTGCCCCAATAAGCGTTTCGCCTGTTGAAGCGTCTTTAACTACACCTGAAAGAGTTAAATTTTGAGATTTCAGCGATAATATACTGAGGCTCAAGATCACTGAAACTAGTATTGCTTTTCTAATGAACATCCGATGAATTTATTATTTTGATCAGATAACTTTCCAATGATTTTTTATCATAAGCCCCTCCATAAAGTTTATCATTTATAATAATAGCAGGGGTTTGCGTAATACCAAGCGATTCAATTTCTTTATTACTGGCACTAATTTTGTTTACTACCTTTTTGCTGCTAAAATCGCTCTTGAATTGAGTAATGTTTAAATTGATCTCAGAAGCGAATTTCAATGCATTCAATGAATCTAACGTTTGCCGGTGGTTCATAATTTTATGGTGCATTTCCCAATACTTACCTTGTAATGCAGCACTTTCAGCACATCTCATTGAAATTGATGGTGCTGTATCATATCCTGCAAAACCTAACTTAAAATTCTTTTTATATTTCTCATATAGTTCAAAGATTATTGGTTCAGCAATTTTACAATTATCACATTCGTAATTACCAATCAGGATAATTGTATTTTGCTTTTTTTCAAGATCCACAAAGTGAATATTAGCATTATTAAATTTTATTTCCGGCTGAAATTTGTTTGGCTCTTCTAAATATACTTCAATGGTATTCTTGTATTTTTCTCTTAACTGATCTATATAAGCAGCTCGACTTTCATTAGTAACATATTGTTTCAGTACTTGCTTTCCATATTCAGTTTTAAAATCAGCAAACTGGTAAAGGGAAGAAGAAAGGGGAATTTTGCCTGAAAACGAATTGGCTTTAGCGCTCAATAAGCTATCAGAAATTTTGTGAGTCACGTTTATTGCTACTAATGAATCTATACTTATGTTACAATTCTTAGCTTCTGTTTCTAATAGTTTTTCGCCAATCAGGTCATTTAAAGCCTGTTTCCGTAGCAAATAGATATTTTCGAGCATAACATACAACTCTTTTTGGATTGTAGCATCAACTTTATCCAGCGTAATTTCATGGTTCCCAATACGGGCAATGGCTTTAGGCTCTTTATTCTGACCACAACCTGTAATTGCAAACAGAGCCAGATAAATAAACGTATAATGTATTTTCATGTTTGTATATTTTATTTTTTACGGGTTACATGCCTGCCCGATGCAGGCGGGGAACTCGCCATAAATAATCATCCCTATGTGTGGCAAATTATTGTCATGACTCGTTTCATCGGTTTTAACTTTGATTTCATTTTTCAATCCCAAAAAATATTTCATTTTTTAATTGGCTTTTCTCTGAAAATTGTATCAGGGTAAGAACTGAAAATGCGTACCTGTGAAGCCCTGAAAAACCCGAGAGCACCATTATCAATATTACTCACAGGCGATGCGGGCGCGGGCCTGTAGTTCCCCCCATCATTTACAAAAAGCTGCCCCAAGGTTTTATAATACTCATAGGCTTCTTTTGTAATGCTTTGCACCTCAAGATAATTATCGTTAAAAGGGAATGCCGTTTTATAATATACGTTCGTTTCTCCTTTAAATATATCAAGTCCTTTCGTTGCGGGGTTAATATCCGCATCATCCAGTAAAGTGTATCCCCAATATGTAGCATTAGGATTGCTAAAAAAAAGGTAAAAGTTTTTTTCATCAGGAGGATCGGTAAAATACAGGTAAGGTATATTTCCTACTCCTTTATATTGATCTTCCGGAATATAACTTATGGAATCAATGACCGGTAAACGGGGCATATAACAACTTGCGTGGTATTCTTTATCTTCAGCAATTACTGTAAGGAAATATGTGCGGTTAGGTTTCGGGTCAAGTTTGTTCAAAATATAATAGCCCCGCTTAAAGTAAATACTTAGTGAGGAATCTTTCTTCCAAATTTCATCTGCTCGATCAAAATATCTAGAATATCTATATTCAGGTTCCGGTATTAATGTATCTGTATTGCCAAAATTGTCAGTAATAATTACAGTTGCATTATTAATACAGGTTAGTCCGTCTTGTAAATAATTATTTTGTTGTGTAATGTTGATTCCTATTTTAGATTTGGTTAAACGAATATAACTATGACATGAATACGTATTTGTGTCAACAACCTGCCCTTCAACTACAATTCTATCGCTATCCTTACTTGTATTTAAATCGTATTTTTCGGTACAAGCACTTAACAGAATTACAAATATAACACCTGTTTTTAAAAAAATGCTTGATATAAATGGAATTAAATTTCTCATTTTAAAGATACTGGTATCGGTTTATTAATTTGTTGGTTTTTCGAAAATGGCAAGAGTATGTCAATTGCCAAATGTCATGCTCTTGCCATTTTTTACTGTTACTAATACGTGTAACCAACAGAACTTTGGATATACCAAACCACATTGGCTGCCCTGTAAATTACACCATTCGTCTCTGTATCTAAGTATCCATCAACCGTTTTATCTGGTCTGCCATTAAAATATTGAATTCTCCAGGTCGTATTATTTCCTGAATCTTCAAGGTCAAAATCAACCATATTTTGCTTTGAGCTTACACCAAAATTACCAAATACAGTATAGGAAAACCCAAGATTTGGTAATTTAATTGTTGAATTAAGATTCCGCTCAAAATAGTAAAACTGAAAATTTGTATAGGTGTTTTTCCCGTTTGAAAAGCTTCCATCTTGAACAGGTAAACCAGATGGAGAAGGCATAAATCCAAGATTTGAATTTATGTAACCATTTGAGTTATGATCAAAAGATGTTGATACATCCTCATCATCATTTGAAAGAGAAACATGATTTGATGAATTTAAAAATGGTTGAGGAGATAAAGCAAAAATTGCATAAGGATAATTGGTCTTATTAAAGTTTGAACCATCCACAACACAAACATACCAGGTCGCATTTTTTGATGCATCAATTTTCAATCCGGAGATATTTAATGTACCGCTTTCATTTCTATATCGGGTAGCAGGCTTATTATCTTCCAAATCCTCGTAATATTCAATTACGCCATACACATTCGAGTATTGCCCGCAAGTTCTATCATTTGATATTACACCAACATAAATTGGGGAAGTAGATTTAAGCTTAGGAAGGTTTAAAATCTGGTTATTAAAAATTTCCTCAAGCCTTTTCTGGGATAGCGCAACACCTACAGAATCAATAGTTTCAATTTTGGGGATGTTTGTAATTTGAGATTCAGTATTGCTGATTTCATCCGTGATATTCTCTTTACTACAACTTGTAAAACAGCAACTTGCAATAATTAAACTTATAAAAAATCCAAATATATTTTTCATGGTTTTTGTTTGTTTGATTTTCCCTAATCTTTTTTGGTTCGTTTAGGTCGAACCGTCTTCCACTTTCGCAGTCAATCAGGCACATGCAATTACATGCGCGAACCTGCGTGGGTAATAGTAACAATACGTTTACCGATTACCCAAAATGTTGATTAACTTTGTTGCGCCTCTCTGTGATTTGGTTCGTACCCGATTAATTTAGCGATTTGTCAGTAAGCCTCACAGGGAGGCTTACTTTTTTATAGTAGTGAAGTAAAGGGATGGCTACTCCCTGCTTCCAAAAAAATCCTTATTTTACTTTGTGTATAACTTCATGGAATGGGGTATTATACTTAAAATAGTACTACAGGTATGTTTTCAGTAAAACTGTAATTTAAAATATGGTAATGAATTGATGGATTTTATTCGAATTTGAATTACTTATCGTTATGATTACACAAATGTACTGTAAAAACTAAGTACAAATGCAAATGGGGGGGGCAGTATTTTTAGAAAATTATTAACAATTAATTTGTATAACGTGTTGTATAACAGTGCTATATTAATAATAAAATAGCGCAACATATAAATATATATATTGAAAAGCTATAGGAAAAGGCTAATCATCAATAACAGCAAGGCTTCAGCATTTTAAAGCTGTCGCAAACTGTAAATTGATTAGTCTATACTACATAATCCAAAAAACGGGAAAAGGTGATACAGATTTTGGTAATTTAGAAGTGTTCTAAATTGAAGCAGCTTCTGGTAAAGTAAAAAGAGACTATTCTCTATTCACTACTTCAGAATTTCTCTCGAAATAATCATCTGCTGTATCTCCGATGTACCTTCATAAATCTGCGTAAGCTTGGCATCGCGCATCAGCCGTTCCACGTGGTATTCTTTCACATAACCATAACCGCCGTGTATTTGTACAGCCTGGGTGGTGACTTCCATCGCAATTTCGGCAGCATAGTATTTGGCTAATGAACTGGCGTATCCGTAAGGCTGGTGCTGGTCTTTGAGCCAGGCAGCTTTCAAGCAGAGGTTGCGGGCATTCTCAATTTTAACAGCCATATCAGCCAGCTTGAAAGCAATAGCCTGGTGATTTGCAATAAAGGTGCCGAAAGTCTTGCGTTCCTTTGAGTACTGAACGGCCCGTTCAAATGCTCCGCTGGCGATGCCAAGTGCCTGAGCGGCAATCCCGATCCGGCCTCCTTCGAGTGTTTTCATGGCAAAGGTAAACCCAAATCCATCGGCTCCGATGCGGTTTTCCTTCGGTACCTTTACATCGTTGAACATTACTGAATGTGTATCGCTGCTGCGCATGCCCATTTTATCTTCGTGAGGTCCAACGCTGATTCCCGGAGCATTTCGATCAACTATCAGACAGTTGATGCCTTTGTGCATTTTTTCGGGATGGGTTTGTGCCATTAGCAGATAAGTGCCTGCTGTATTTCCGTTGGTGATCCAGTTCTTTGTGCCGTTAACCAGGTAATAATCTCCCATATCAATAGCCGTGGTGCGTTGCGAAGTTGCATCTGAACCGGCATCGGGTTCCGAAAGCAGGAATGCTCCTATTTTTTCACCCCTTGCCAGTGGTTTCAGAAATTTTTCCTTTTGCACTTCGGTGCCAAACTCCTCTATTCCGAAGCATACCAATGAGTTATTAACACTCATAATTACGCTGGCCGAGGAATCGACTTTCGAAATTTCTTCGATAGCCAATACATAGGAAATGGTATCCATTCCGCCGCCATCGTATTTGGGATCAACTAACATTCCAAGAAAACCAAGCTCGGCCATACGCCGAACATGCCTGGTTGGATAAATGGCGCCCGCATCGCGCTCAATCACATCAGTAATCAATTCCCGCTGGGCAAAATCGCGGGCTGCGTCACGTATCATCAGCTGTTCTTCGGTGAAAGTAAAGTCCATAATATGAGGAAGTTTAAATTTAAATACTGAAACCAATTCCCAAATATATAACAATATTGATGTAAAAATCTTAAAAACAATAATTTTTGCAAAAATTAGTGAATAGCATATCCGGCACTTTATTATAATACTTGAAACGAGTATTTTATCGGGCATTACATACCTTTGGCAGAAATAAAATATCCTGTTTTAAATCGTAGTTGTTTTACCTGCAAATATTTTTATCTACCAGGTATCAAATTTGACAATGATTTCTATCTTTACTTCATGATACGTGTATTGATGAAATTCAATTCTAAGATTACTCAATCACAATCTCGTCAGCAAAAATAAATGACTCGCTTCCGGCTGCATGATGCCCTTCGGGTAGTAGCCCGGTACTCTTTCCAATTACTTTCAGATACCGCGTTTCCAGGTTATCGAAGTTTGCAGTAAAAGTGTGAATTAACTGTCCTTTGGCATCCCTTGGAACATTGTGTTGAATGGTTTTCAGAAGGCTGTAGCTTTTCCCGTCGGTTGAGGAATAGATGCTTACGCTTGCCGGCAATATGATCCATGAATAGGCATTCTGCATGCAATCCATACTTACCGAATGAACCGGAATGATTTTTTTCAGATCAATTTCGATATTTAGGTCTTGACCCTGAAAGCCCTGCCAGCGTCCGTCGGCAAAGTTATTCGATCCTTTTATCCCATCAAGCAATGCCATATCTCCGCCAGCGGAATAGGCAGGATTATAATTGCTGTATGTTGAATTTAGCCTGAGCAGGTTACCGATGCCTTTGTGCAGAAAGATCAGTTTCTGGCTTTGACCGAAAGGTTTATTATTGAAGATTACGCTGGCTTTGATCAGGGTTTTGCTGCTGATTGGTAAAGGTGCAGAATAAACTCTTGATGAAGCCATCGGTTCGGTTCCATCTAAAGTATAAATAATTACCTGGTCGTTAAAAAGTGTGCGAAGTTTAACCTGCCGCTGTCCATCCACAATTTCTTCCGATGGTTCGATGTAAACCTGTTTGTCGAGATTAATAAGCCGGTCGGCCAGCTTATTGTAATCGCCCATGTTTTTATCCAGCCACCAGTTTCGGTTTTCCCGCTCCCAAAGTTGCATATAAGTGATTTTTATGCCATGCAGTTCTTCAACCAGCCGTTGTAATTCTTTCTTAACCTTGATTATGGCTGCCTGATCATTTTGCTGCGTTGCATTATACAGATGAACGCGGGCTATATTTCTATGGGCGGCAAATACAACCCGGCGCAAGGCAAATTCCGCATAATCAAGGTTGGCGGTATTGTGTTTCGTTGTTTTGCGCAAAGCAGGTACTTCAGCAAGCATTTGTTGTGCCTCGGCAGCCACTTCTTTGTTGGCAGATTCAGTTTCGGGGTTTGTGTTCGAAGGGTAGAAGTTGAGAATATCTTCCCAGAAACCACTTTCGCCAAGCAATCCTTTTGCTTTTCGCAGCCTGAGGCTATCCAGATGAAAATAAAAGTCGGTAACACCCTGGGCTCCGAAGAACACGGCATCAAAACTTCTGTTAAAATGGCTTAGCTTTTCGTCTCTTTCGCGGTTGGCAGCATCTCCCGAAAGCGGTGATGCTGGATTCCATGAACATTCGGCGCCCCAGGCAAGTCCGTGCCAGTTGTACTCGAACAGGTTGTGACCATTATCGTCCCAGGCGGTATTCATCATTCCCATGGCGCCCAGCTTTGCTCCGTCGCGGGTATAGTTCGAAATGTTAATGGCGGCATTACTAAGCGCGGGCCACAGTTCGCCCCAGCAGCCAACGCCAGGTGCCACCATGAAATTGAATCCCGATTTCACAAACGGCGTAATGGCGTCGTCAAAACTTTCAGCGGGCTGGTATCCCCACGAGAGAACGATCAGGTCCTTGGGAAGCTGTCCGATAATATCTTTGTTGTTCACAGCAATATCACCCCACATCATAATACGCTTGCCGTAAGGCTTTATCAGTTTATCGAGTCGGTTGATATGATAGGCATAGATTCCACTTTCGCCAAGGCTGTCGGCCATAGCTTTGCTTTTTCCTTCGCCAAGCCCAAAAGTTTCGTCGCAGTCGATATTGAAAAAATCACTCTTGTAAGCCGGAATAATTTCGGAGTAGATATCCGATAAGAACTTGTACGTATTTTCATCTGCCGGGTTCAGGATATCGCCATTATCACCCAGGTAGGCATAAAATGGATCCGAAAGCATTTTTTCCTGATGCCCGAACGACTGGAAATTACCCATCAGATCCATATGGTATTTCGCAGCATAGGCTGATAATTCCCTGATTTCGGCAGATGTGAGTCCATCGACAGGCGAAATATCAGGATATTTGTCTGAACGGAATGTGTTTTCGGTGTATAGGTTGAAGAAATTCTGTTTGAACTCCGCCATGGTGCGGATTTCTTTTTTAATAAACTCAAAGGTAGGAATTGGTCCACGGCTGATATCGTCCATCCATCCGCGATAGCGCATAGTTGGCTGATCAGTAATTAACAAACAAGGTATTCCGGCAGATGTCCGGTTGGTGCGGATGATTTGTTTGAGAGATTGCACACCGTAAAAAATTCCTGCTTCGGTACGGGCGGCGATAATAACCTGTGAAGGTGTAATTTTGAGGATATAGCCTTCATCGTTAAGCGTATCAGGAAATGTAAGTTTATGAGCAGCAATAAATTTCATTGCTTTTACATCGCGACCCAATTTGCACAAAACTATTGATTTTACAGCTTGTTTAGCTGAAACCCTTGGTGAAAATCCCATTTCTTCTTTAATTTCAGCAGCCAGTTCAGAAGCTGCAAAAGCCGTTTCGGAATATGCCGGATTTTCAATAAAAATGGTTGTGGCAGCACTGATGGGGAAATTGCCTTGCAGCATTTTCAGTTCTTTGGGTGTAGGGATAATATGAATTTTCGGCTGTGCAAATATTAGTAACGGCAACACAAGCAGTAGCATAGTGTTAACTGCGCGGCGGAAGATAAAAGAGATTTTCGTCATAAAACCTGGGTTTATAATATTTATTACAAAGTTAAGAAAATACATAAAGCCATGCTGAAAAAGCGCATTATAAAATTAACAATATTAAACCACTAATTAATCTAATTTATTGATTTATAAAAAGACCTCGCCCCAACCATCTAAACCTCATCCGCCCTGTGGGCACCTTCTCCTGAGAAGGGAATCAGTTTTTTTGCTTTTTTGAGGGGCTAAATCTCACGCCATTATTGCTTTACACAAACAGTTGGCTTTTTTTATTCGGATAACTGTGAAAAATTAAATACCATATGCTGTAGAATTGAAGACAATCGGGAACACACAAAGAGAACAGCGCTTTGCTGAATGCTGTTTTCAGAAATACTTAAATTATTGTTCCGGCGGATTTATTTCTTGCCTAACGCCTTCGCAATCGCCTTTTCTGCCAGCGGACCCATCATCATATATCCTGCTTTGTTGGGATGGACCCCATCGCCCGTGAATTCCGCCATAAGCCCTTTCTGTTTATTGGCCATTGCTGAAAAGTAATCAAGATAAACAATGCCGTTACTATCGGCATAGGATTTTATCATTCCATTCAGAGTGACAATTTTTTCAGCTGGCTCAAGGCCGGGTTTCCATGGATAATCAAATGCAGGTAAAACAGAGCAAAGAACCACTTTTATGCCGTTGGCTTTTGCCAGTTCAGCCATCGAAAAAATATTATCCGCTATCATTTTCAGGGTTGATGGGCCTGTATTGCCTGCAATATCATTGGTGCCGGCCAGGATAACAACCACCGCAGGATCAAGATTTATAACATCAGGCCTGAACCGGACCAGCATCTGGGGCGTGGTTTGCCCGCTGATACCACGGTTGATGTAGGCTTTTCCTTCAAAAAAGTCGGGCGATAAGTTTCCCCAGCCTTCGGTAATGGAATTACCCATAAAAACCACACGGATTTCACCGTATGTTGGAGCTACGAGTTTCGCATTTTCATCTTTGAAGCGCCCAAGGTTAGCCCAGTCCTGGGCATTCGTAATTTCAGGTAACAACATGGATGTTAACAATATGGCGAAAGATATTCTTAAAATTTTCATGATTGATTATTTGGTTTAAAAACAGGGAACTGCGATTTGTGATTTATGAAGTTAAAAGATTTGTTACCATTGTAGTTTAGTGAATAAACTATATCCATCCTCTAAGTTTATAATATGCCAGCCCGAAATACTCCCGCAGCACTATGATTTCGTATTTCAGGTGGTTCCAGAACTGGTAGCGAATCTGTAAATTATTGCCGATAGGAGGAACCATTTTATTGCCTTTCAGGTCGCTGTCGCTAAATGTGAGATCACTGCTCAGCGCATATTCAAAAGTGGGCAAGCCGCTTACTGCTGTATATCCACACTTGCGAAATGCGAGCACTGCCCGCTTCATATGCTCGGGCGAAGTTACCAGTGTGATAGGGAGCTGCAATTGAGCGGAGGTTTTGCCGGCGGCAATTTTCAGTGCCTGTTCGCGGGTATTGCGGCCGGTATGTTCAAAACTGATGGTGAGCTTATTTACTCCCCTGATAAATAGCTCATTTTCAACAAGCCGGGGAGCCGAAAGACTGTCGGTAACATCTCCTGGCATGGCGATTATTACATGTGCAGCCGGATTTGTCTTTGCCATACTGGCTGTATAATAGCTTCGGATAAGCCCGTCGCCACTGGGGATACCGGCGCCGCCAAGCATGATAATTGTAGAAGGAGCCTTTGTAATTCTACTATTTGTCGTTCCGAGGGAGTAGTATGCCCAGAAAGGAAGTGTGGTGAAAGCCAGGATACATAATAAAGCGAAAAAGCAACCCAGCGTGATCAGCAATAGCTTAAATATTTTTGCAAATCTGCTGGTTTTCTTTTTCATAAGATGACGTAAGAATGCAAATGGCAATGATTTTTAACCGTCAGGATTGATAATATGATTAAATTCTCCCTGACCTCATCCGCCCGTTGGGCACCTTCTCCAAAGGAGAAAGGAAGAGAACTTTTTGTTTGTTCGGGGAGGGATTATATTTTTATTTTAAAAGCGGGAGTAGTTATCACATTGCTTTTGTTCAGAGCCCTGTCCTTAATATAAATTTCGAAAGAAATGATATCACTTTGCAGTGCCTGGCTAGCAAAATAAAGCTCGAGTGTCATTGTAATTTCTCCTTTAATGTTCTTATTTCGTCCTACAGGTGTAAGAATAGGAATTCGTGCATTAAAGTTCACATTGGAATCTACAGGTTTTACTTCAACCATTTGTCCATCAATTTGCTGCATTAATTTTAAATAAAAATTGTATTTGTAGGGTTCAACTTTGTCCAACGAATCTAATCCTATGTCTCCATCCCCATCGGTATACGAAATAGTAATAAGCCCCAGTGAGTCCTTACCATCAATCGCTCTGTAAGTTCCAAAACTAAGGAATTCTATATGCGGTTCTACCGGGTATTGCTGTTCCTTAACACAGCCTGTAAGTCCGCCAAATAGCAGAATCAGGAGGAATAAGCTTATCTTTGTATATAATTTCATTACGGAATTATCAAGGCATAAAATTACAAAATTTCTGATATGGACTTAACAGCTTTTAAACATAGTATTTTTAATCTGCAAAGCCCTCTTGAGTTTAACGAAATTGCTTGCAGTTTATTTCGGTACCAATACAGGAATAACAAAGTTTACAGCAGTTTTGTTGATGCATTAGGCGTTAGCGAGAGCCAGGTTTATCATCCGGAGCAGATTCCTTTCCTGCCTGTCAGTTTTTTTAAAACACATAAAATTATAACAGGCGACTTCAGCGAGGAAGCTATTTTCGAGAGCAGCGGCACCACGGGCATGGAGACCAGCCGACATTATGTAGCGGATGCAGATTTGTATGAGCAAAGTTTTACAAAAGGGTTAGAACTTTTCTATGGTGACCTGTCAAAATATGCAGTTTTCGCTTTGTTACCCTCGTACCTGGAGCGGAAAAACTCATCGCTTGTGTACATGGTCGAAAAGCTTCTGTTCAAATCGAACCGGCAGATGGGCGGATTTTTCCTTAACGAACTTGAAGCTTTGCAGCAGCATTTGATGGAGGCAAAGCAGCTTGGGCTGAAAATAATGCTTTTCGGGGTAACCTTCGCCCTACTCGATATGGCCGAAAAATTTCCTGTAAAAATTCCGGATGCGGTTATTATCGAAACCGGTGGTATGAAAGGACGCCGGAAGGAGCTTACCCGAATGGAACTTCACGAGCAATTATGTAAAAGTTTTGGAGTGAGTAGGATTCATTCGGAGTATGGAATGACGGAGCTTTTGTCGCAGGCATGGTCGTCGGGTGATGGGATATTCCGCTGTCCGCCCTGGATGAAAGTGATGATTGCCGATACCAATGACCCCTTGAGTTTTCTGGAAACGGGTCGAACAGGGGGCATTAATATAATTGACCTTGCCAATTTTCATTCCTGCTCTTTTATAGCAACGCAGGATTTGGGCCGTGTTTTTAAAGATGAATCCACCGATGCCGAAAGCTTTGAAGTGCTGGGCCGGTTTGATAACAGTGATATAAGGGGATGCAGTTTGCTGGCGACTTAGGAAGAGTTAGAAGACTAGCTGTTTCAGTAATATAAGCCGAAGGTTGCAGCGTTTCAATGTTACAGGTCGCTGAGTGATCCTGATTGCTTTCGGAATTAAGAGCACAGTTACAGGGTTATTACTTACTTTCCTTTTCGCACACCTCCGGACCTTCATTCCTTGGTGAGTTTACCAATTTTGAAACCGGATAAGCATCCATTTCATCAGTAGGATAAGGTTTTAGCAACGAAAGAATTTCTACTGAATCCTTGCTTGTCAGCCATGTTTTTTCATCTTCAGGTTTCAGAATTACCGGCATGCGGCTATGAATGGGTTTCATAAAGTCGTTTGCTTCGGTAGTAATGATGTTGAAGGATTCAATTATATTTCCTTCCGACGATTTCCATCGCTCCCAAAGACCGGCCATAGAAAATATAGGATTGTCTTTTACAAAGATGCGGTAGGGTTGCTTACCGGCATCCTGCTGCCATTCGTAAAATCCGTCCGATGGCACAAGGCAACGCTTACTGAATAAGGGCGTACGGAATGAGGCTTTCTCAGTAATGGTTTCGGCACGTGCATTAATCATTTTGTTCCCGATGGAAATATCTTTCGCCCAGGGCGGTATTAAACCCCAGCGGTGATAACTCATCTTATGGGGATTTCCGCCGGTAATAACTGCCAGCATTTGTGTCGGCGCACCATTATAGCGGGGAACATAAGGCGCATCGCCTCCTGCAAGTTCAAAGCGGAGGTTCAGTTCGGCTTCATTTGCGGTGAGTGAAAAACGGCCACACATTTTAATTTACGATTTACGATTTTGGATTTACGATTTTCAGAACATTGAGAGTAGTGGATGTAAGATTTCAGATTTTTTGACCAATCCTTTCAATCCCTTCAATCTCATCGATCCCATCAACTTCCCCAACTATGGCGAAATTTCAAGTCGTCCCCGACTTCTTTGTAAAAGTACTTAAAAGATTGAAATAAGCATTCCCGTTAATACGGTAATAGATGAATTTAGGCCACTGATTACGCAGATTTCACAGATAAGTATAAAGGACTAAGGTATGTTATTTTGTTTTTGAAATTTGCGAAAGCATTGTTGAATCTGTGTAAATCTGTAGCAAACTAGTAGTTCCAGGCTGGATAATTCCAAAAGATCAAATGTTTAAAAATCATTGCAGGAAACATTTTTTTGTTTCACAAAAACATTTTGTAATTTTAAACATTTAATTTTTCTAACTATGAAGAAATTTGCAATTATTCTGGCTGGATGCGGCGTTTACGACGGTTCCGAAATTCATGAAGCCGTGATGACCATGTATGCCGTTATGAAAAATGGCGCCGAATATCAGCTTTTTGCGCCTGACATTCAACAGCACCATGTTGTAAATCATCTTACCGGAGCCGAAATGCCTGAAACTCGAAATGTACTTGTTGAAAGTGCCCGGATAGCACGTGGCAACATTTTGCCGCTTAACAAGTTGAATCTGAGGGATTTCGATGCAATGATATTTCCTGGCGGTTTTGGTGTAGCAAAAAATTTGTGTTCATACGCATTTAAAGGCGCTGATTGTGATGTACGCCCTATGGTTGCCAAAGTGATAAAGGATGCTGTAAGTAAATGCAAACCCATCGGAGCGCTATGCATTTCACCGGTTTTATTTGCTAAAATCTTAAATTCTGCAACCATAACCGTCGGGCCGGAAGAAGTGGATGCTACTAACGTTAAAGCAATGGGAGCTACACATATAGCCACAAATCATGGCGAAGTTATTATTGACAAAAAACACAGACTTTTTACAACACCCTGTTACCAGCTTCCCTCAACCATTGTTCAGATTGCCGAAGGTGCTGATAATATTGTGAAAGCTATGCTTAAAACGATGTAAAATCAAAGTTTTCTTTCAGCATCTCCATAACCATAGCATGATCAAAAGCAAGAGGTGGTAATTTATCCAATGCAAACCATTCTGCTTTTGCCGCATCATCGCCAGCCATTGGTGTTGTGGTTTTATTTTCTGTATATCCGATAAAAACGGTTGTAATTGTCCGGTGCCGTGGGTCGCGGTTTACTGTGCTGAAAGTGTGAAATTGTTTTAGTCCGATTCCTGTAATACCTGTTTCTTCCTGTAATTCACGAAGTGCAGCTTCTTCGAGGGTTTCATCCATTTCCAAAAAACCACCGGGCAATGCCCACATTCCTTCAAATGGTGCATTTTTGCGCTCAATCAGAAGCACAAACTGCTGATCATCAATTTTTTTCAGGATTATAATATCAGCTGTTACCGCCGGACGGGGATAATCGTAGCAATAGCTCATTCGGAGTTTAATTTGATTATTATTTTGTTTGTACTATTTAGACCCAAGGCCCAAAATTCAAATACCAGGAACAAAGTATACGTTTAAGAAAATTTTTGAAATTTGAGACTTTGAATTTGAGACTTTGAATTTGAGA
>JBBRYZ010000089.1:0-16755 GCA_038237165.1 Bacteroidales bacterium
ATAGGATCAATTTCGGTAACGATAACACGGGCTCCGTAAGCACGCATTGATTTTGCGCTGCCTTTGCCAACATCGCCATATCCGCAAACTACAACCACTTTGCCTGCAAGCATAACGTCTGTTGCACGTTTAATACCGTCAGCCAACGATTCGCGGCATCCGTAGAGGTTATCGAATTTCGATTTGGTAACTGAATCATTTACATTGATAGCAGGAATAAGCAATTCGCCTTTTTCCATCATCTGGTACAAACGGTGAACACCGGTAGTGGTTTCTTCCGAAACGCCTTTCCAATCCTTCACAACGCCATGCCATTTTTTAGGGGTTTCCACGTAGCATTCGCGTAGAACTTTGATGATGCTTTCTTCCTCAATACTCGAAGCAGCTACTTCCAGCAGGCTTGCATCTTTTTCGACTGCAAATCCTTTGTGAATAAGAAGTGTTGCATCGCCACCATCGTCAACAATCAGGTGAGGACCTTTGCCACCTTCAAAAGTTAGAGCCATATAGGTACACCACCAGTATTCGTCGAGGGATTCGCCTTTCCAGGCAAATACAGGAACGCCGGTAACTGCAATTGCAGCGGCAGCATGATCCTGTGTGGAGAAAATATTGCAGCTGGCCCAGCGAACATCGGCGCCCAGTTCGACCAGTGTTTCAATTAATACAGCCGTTTGAATAGTCATATGCAGCGAGCCGGTAATACGTGCGCCTTTCAGCGGCTTCTCAGCCGAATATTTGCGGCGTATACTCATCAGTCCGGGCATTTCTTTCTCGGCGACTTCAATTTCCTTACGGCCCCATTCGGCCAGTTTGATATCTTTAACCTTATAGCTAAGGTTGGTATCAGTTAATAGTTGTTCCATTGTATAATCCATTTTTAAGGGGGTGCAAAGGTATTAATTTATTCTTTGCGTGAGTATATAAAGACATAAAAGTAAGCGATTTGTTCACCTGAAAATGAGTTTGAAGATAAAGATTTCAAATACCTCCTGCACACATATCAATAATTTCGTATATCTTTGCACCTCAAATATTCCTTATCATGCACACAAGGAGGTTTGAGTTATAAAGAAGAGGGGAGAGAACAGGCTCAACGAACCTCTGGCAACCACCACCACCCGGTGCGTAAGGTGCCAATACCTGATCCCGCCCAGGCGGGAAATTATAATTAAAACACACTCCTGTTCCGGCTTCCGGAGAAACTGAATGTGTTGAGTTAAAAACTTCTGCCCTGCTGCTTTGTTTAGGTAAGCATGGTTAAACATATTAATGTTATGATAGAAAAGGAAAGTATAGATAAAGTTTTAGAAAATCGCGTTTTAGTGTTGGATGGAGCCATGGGCACCATGATTCAGCGTTATAAACTTAAAGATGCGGATTACCGCGGAGACCGGTTTGCCGCACACCCTATTGACCTGAAAGGCTGTAATGATTTACTATCACTCACCAAACCAAATATTATCAGTGAAATTCACCAGGCATACCTGGAGGCTGGCGCTGATATTATCGAAACTAATACGTTTAATGCTACTGCTGTTTCGATGGCTGACTACCAGCTTGAACCCATTGTTTATGAAATGAATTTGGCTTCTGCAAAATTAGCTGTTGCCGAAGCTGAAAAATTTACAGCATTAAATCCTAACAAACCTCGCTTTGTTGCAGGAGCCGTCGGGCCAACGAGTAAAACTGCCAGCATGTCACCCGATGTAAACGATCCGGGATTTCGGGCTATAAGTTATGATCAGCTTAAGGAATCGTACCAGGAACAAGTTCGTGGATTGATTGATGGCGGCGTGGATTTGCTTTTGGTTGAAACTATTTTTGACACACTGAATGCGAAAGCTGCACTTTATGCTATAAATGAAGTACTTGCAGAAAAAAACCTTCGGCTTCCGGTTATGGTTTCGGGAACCATTACGGATGCAAGTGGTCGGACGCTTTCCGGACAAACTACCGAAGCTTTTTTAAACTCGGTTTCGCATATTCACCTTTTGAGCGTTGGATTCAATTGTTCACTGGGCGCTGAGCAACTCAATCCCTATATTGAAGAACTTTCGCGCAAAGCGCCATTTTATGTAAGCGCGTATCCTAATGCGGGATTGCCTAACCAATTTGGGGAATATGACGAATCGCCTTTGCAAATGGCTCATCATATACATCCAATACTTCAGAATAAATCGGTAAACATTATTGGCGGATGTTGTGGCACCACGCCTGAGCATATCAAAGAATTATGCAAAATTGCTGAACAATCGACGCCACGGCCGATTCCAGCCATTGAAAAGAATTTGAGACTCAGCGGACTGGAACCTTTGATGGTTTTTGCAAACAGCAATTTTATTAATATTGGCGAACGGACCAATGTTTCAGGTTCAAAGAAATTTGCCCGCCTTATTCGTGAGGAAAAATACGACGAAGCCCTTTCTGTTGCCCGACAACAGGTTGATGCCGGAGCTCAGATACTGGATATCAATATGGACGATGCCTTGCTGGATGCAAAGCGTGAAATGACCCGCTATCTGCATATGCTGATGTCAGAACCTGAAATTGCAAGGGTTCCTATCATGATCGATTCCTCGAAATGGGAGGTGATAGAAGCCGGATTGAAATGCCTGCAAGGCAAAGCAATTGTGAATTCCATAAGCATGAAGGAAGGCGAAGATGCTTTTAGAGAACATGCACGGAAAATCAGGAATTACGGAGCCGCAATGGTGGTGATGGCATTTGACGAACAAGGCCAGGCCAGCACTTTGGAACGCCGTAAGGAAATATGCGAACGCGCATACAAAATACTCGTAAACGAAATCGGGGTTCCTCCCGAAGATATTATTTTCGATCCGAACATACTGGCGATTGCAACCGGTATTGAAGAACACAATAATTACGCCGTCGATTTTATCGAAACGATAAAATGGATCAAGCAGAACCTGCCCTATGCCAGGATAAGTGGCGGAATCAGCAACCTTTCTTTTTCATTCCGCGGAAACGATGATCTGCGCGAAGCAATGCATTCGGTATTTCTGTATTATGCCATAAAAGCCGGAATGGATATGGGAATTGTAAATGCCGGGAACCTGCCGGTTTATGACGATATTCCGGCTGACTTGCTTCAGCTTATTGAAGATGTGCTTTTCAATCGCAGGCCCGATTCAACCGAAAGGCTGATTGATTATGCATCGAAAATGAAGGCTACCGAAAAGACCGAAGAAGCTGCAAAAGCTTGGCGTGGTTTGCCGGTAAACGAGCGTTTAACATATGCTTTGGTTCATGGTTTGGATGCAGATGTAGCAACCGATGTGGAAGAAGCCCGCCCGAGTTTTTCAAAAGCGCTGGAAGTCATAGAAGGTCCGCTGATGGCTGGCATGAACGTTGTAGGCGATCTGTTCCAGGCCGGGAAAATGTTTCTGCCCCAGGTTGTGAAAAGTGCCCGCGTAATGAAAAAAGCGGTGGCAGTTCTTCTGCCTTACATCGAAGCTGAAAAAGTTGTAGGTGAAAACAATAAAGCAGGTAAAATCCTGATGGCAACCGTTAAAGGCGATGTACACGATATTGGCAAAAACATTGTAGGTGTCGTGCTTGGATGCAATAACTACGAGGTTGTTGACCTGGGCGTAATGGTTCATGCCGAAAAAATTCTGGATGCTGCTATTAAAGAAAATGCTGATATAATTGGATTGTCAGGCCTTATAACCCCTTCGTTGGAAGAAATGGCATTTGTTGCTTCCGAAATGGAGCGCCGTGGTTTTACGGTTCCTTTGCTGATTGGCGGAGCAACTACCAGCGAAATGCATACTGCCGTTAAAATTGCACCCGAATACCACAATCCTGTAATCCATGTTCGTGATGCTTCAAGAGCTACCGGAGTAGTGGCAGCTTTGCTGTCGGCTGAAGGCAAAAAGCCTTTCCTGGATGCAACCACCGAGAAATATGCCCAGCTCCGTCACAAACATGAAAGTACCAGAGCCGGGGTAACATATATTTCTCTTGCAGAAGCCCGTGCCAATCGTTTTAAGACAGACTGGTCAGCATTTAAACCGGTAAAACCAACGTTTTTAGGAGTAAAACATCTCGAAAATTATTCACTCGAAGAGATCAGTCGTTATATCGACTGGACTTTCTTTTTCCATGCCTGGAAAATAGGCGGGAAATATCCTGCTATTTTCGACGATCCGTTGAAAGGCAAGGAAGCAAAGATACTTTTCGATGATGCACAGGTTATGCTTAAGCAAATCATTGACCAGAAAATGGTTCAGGCTAATGGCGCTTTCGGTTTTTTTGAAACGAATGCCGTTGGCGACAGCATCGAATTAACACTAGAAAACAAGGAACACACAATGCTTCATTTCCTCCGCAACGAAGAGGAAAAAGAACCTGGCATTCCTAACCTTTCGCTAGCCGATTTTATTGCTCCAAAGGAAACAGGTTACACCGACTATATAGGTCTGTTTGCCATTACGGGCGGGCTTGGTATTGAAAAATGGGTGAAAAAGTACGAAGATGAGAACGACGACTATAATGCGATAATGGTAAAAATAATGGCCGACAGGCTTGCTGAAGCTTTCGCTGAGTTGTTGCATGATAAAGTGCGCAAAGAATATTGGGGATATGCCAAAGATGAAAATCTGACTATCGACGAAATGATCCACGAAGGTTATGACGGTATTCGTCCTGCTCCCGGGTATCCTGCCTGTCCTGAACACAGTGAAAAAGGGACTATTTTCAATTTGCTCGATGCCAATAAATCAGGTATTACACTTACCGAAAACTTCTCTATGTATCCGGCAGCAGCAGTTAGCGGGTATTATTTTGCAAATCCTGATTCGCAGTATTTTGCCATCAGCCGTGTAAGCCGCGAGCAGGTTGAAGATTATGCTTCGCGAAAGAATCTGAGCGTTAAAGAAGTTGAAAGGCTGTTGGGATCGAATTTGAATTACTGAGTTTGAAAAAGACGGAAGACAGAAGACGGGAGACCGGAGACAGAATATTGAGGACAGAAGACTAAAGTCGAAAAAGTGAAGTTTGTAAAAGTGAATACTAAAAATATGAAGCTCAATTATGGCACTTCGGTCTCCGGTCCCGATAGCTATCGGGATCTGACTTCTGACCCAACAAAACATAATCCAAAATAAAGAGCGATATCAAGTCCTATAGAAAATATCAACATGAAAGTTACCGAATATATTGCAAACAGTAAAGGCAAAACACTTTTTACATTTGAATTACTTCCGCCTTTAAAAGGTGAAAATATCAATTCCATCTATCAAACCATTGATCCACTGATTGAATTCAGCCCTTCATTTATTAATGTTACCTATCACCGTGAGGAGGTTATTTTTAAGGAACGCGAAGATGGTTTGCTCGAACGCAGAACGGTTCGTAAACGTCCGGGAACGGTTGGTATTACTGCCGCCATTAAATTCAAATACGGAATTGATGTGGTTCCTCACCTGATTTGCGGCGGATTCAGTCAGGAAGAAACTGAAAACGCTTTGATTGATTTGCAGTTTCTGGGAATTGATAATATTTTGCTCATAAGGGGCGACAATCTTCGGGGTGAAAAGCAATTTAAAGCACAACATGATGGCCATACTTACGCAATAGATCTGGTTAAACAAGTTGTAGAACTAAACAAAGGGGTTTTTCTTGAGGAAGACATATTGAATCCGGTTCCCACTAATTTTTGCATCGGTGTTGGCGGTTATCCTGAAAAGCATGTGGAATCGCCTAATTTGGCCACAGATTTACAGTACCTGAAAGCTAAAGTAGATGCAGGCGCCGATTATATAGTTACCCAGATGTTTTTTGATAATTCCAAATATTTTGAATTTGAAAAAGCCTGCCGCGAAACAGGGATAACTGTTCCGATTATTCCCGGTTTAAAGCCGCTTTCGATGAAATCGCAGCTTTCAACCTTACCACGCACTTTCTCGATCGATATTCCAGAAGAACTTGTACTGGAAGTCGAAAAATGCACTGACACCCAGCAAGTGCGACAAGTCGGTGTTGAATGGGCTATCAAGCAATCTAAAGAACTGATTAAATACGGTGTACCGGTACTTCACTTCTACACTATGGGTAAATCGGATAATATCTGTAAAATTGCGAAAGCGGTTTTTTAGAACCCTCTGAACAAATCAAGCCAAAGCAGATCGCCCACAAAGCCACTAAGAACACAAAGGACTAAGTGAACTTTGTAGTCTTCGTGGAATATTACATCCTGCCAATCAAGATTCTTTTATTCCTGCGCGGTCATAGCCGCCTTTTTTTTTACATTTGCGTTTTAAACCCAGCAAATGCCAATTTACCAGGATATCCTTAAGCAAACGGAACAGGGCCGGAAACAACTTGCTGTTTTAATTGATCCTGACAAACTGCTGAACAAGGATGTTGAAAGCATTGCAATAAATGCTGCCAAATCTGGCGTTGATTATTTTTTTGTAGGCGGAAGCCTGCTTGTAAATAACGAACTGGATCAATGCATTAAAACGCTGAAAGCAAATAGCGAAATCCCTGTAATTCTGTTTCCCGGTAACACCATGCAAATGAGCTGGCGGGCGGATGGCATTCTGTTCCTTTCGCTTATCAGCGGCCGGAATCCTGAGATGCTGATAGGCCTTCATGTGATAGCAGCGCCTTATCTCAAACTCAGCGCACTCGAAGTTATTTCCTGCGGTTATATGCTTATCGAAAGTGGCAAAACCACCGCAGTTCAGTATATGAGCAATACCATGCCTATACCATCGGATAAAATAGATATCGCCATTTGTACTGCCATGGCCGGCGAAATGCTAGGGCTCAAATTGATTTACCTCGAAGCCGGAAGCGGCGCACAGCATAGTGTACCCATATCCATGATTGAACAGGTACGACAAAACATCAATATTCCTATTATTACCGGTGGTGGCATCCGCAGTGCCAAACAGGCCAGCGAAGTTGCCAAAGCCGGGGCTGATATTATTGTAATCGGGACGGCTTTTGAGCAAAATTCAGGCCTGGTTGCCGAAATGGCCGACGCGGTGCATAAGGCATCGAAGATAATCTGAGTCTATGTTATTCTGACAGGAATTATTTAAGTCACATTCAATGTAGGACTCAAATGCATAAATTTCAGGGAAAATATCGAATCTCATCCACACGTCTGAAAGATTGGGATTATGCATCTGAAGGGATGTATTATTTAACCATTTGTACCAAGAATAGGGAACATTATTTTGGGGAAATCATAAATACAAAATCCAATCCGGAGCATTTTGAAATGCAATGCTCTACGATGGGAATAATGGTTGAAACAGAATGGCTAAAAACGCCTGAAGTGAGGCCAGATATGAATTTATCGTTTGGAGAATTTCAAATAATGCCAAATCATTTTCATGCAATTTTAATAATTGGGGAAAATAAATTCAATAAAAGTGACAGAAATATTGATTTGGGCGATGCAAATTCGGATTACGATTTGCATTCAAATCCCCGTAGAGACGCGATGCCTCGCGTCTCATTAAAATCCCAATCGCAATCACAATTTCAATCCCATCCCCAATCGGATTACGCAAAATATTCGGAATTGGAAATCCAAATGATAAATAAGAATAAATTTGCCCCGCAATCAAAAAACCTGGCTTCCATAATGAGGGGATTCAAATCTTCGGTTACAATGTTTGCTCGTGATAACAAGATTGATTTTGGTTGGCAACCCCGTTTTTATGATCACGTAATTCGCGATTTTGAGGATTATCAAAGAATATCAAAATACATAATAAACAATCCGGCCAATTGGAATGAGGATTATTTGCGGTAGAGACGCGATGCCTCGCGTCTCATTAAATAATAAAATATATCCTTTGGGGAGGGAGACGCGAGGCATCGCGTCTCTACGGATAATAAAATAAATCCTTTGGGAATGAGACGCGAGGCATCGCGTCTCTACGGTTGATGAAATTAATCCTTTGGGGATGAGACGCGAGGCATCGCGTCTCTACGGAATCAAACATTAAAAAAATCGATAAAATGAATAAAAAATCCACCTCTACCCTATTGGTCATTTTGCTTATTGTGACCTCACAAATCTTTGCCCAACAAAAACTACTGTCTATTGATGTTCTTCAGGACCGCAAACTGGCTCCGGCATCCTTGTCGAATGTCCAATGGCGCGGTAATAATCTTTTCACCTGGAATGCCAATAACCGGATTGTTCAAAGTGTGGTTAAAACAGGAATTACTGATAGCATTCTTTCGTTAGACGAATTGAATCTTGCTGTCGAAAAGATTCAGCAAAAGAAACTCAGGAATCTTCCTGCATTTAAATGGGAAGGTGAAAATACGTTCAGGTTTACAAATGATTCAAAGATTTTCCGGTTCAATATGCAAACCAAAGAACTGGCAATGGTGAACAACTATGAGCCTGGAGGGGAAAATGCACTATTTGAACCCATTACAGGCCGGATTGCATTCACTAAAGAAAACAATCTTTATGTATCGGAGAAAGGCAAAACCCTGGTAGTAACCAACGATTCCGATAAAGGAATTGTGAATGGGAAAACGGTGCATCGCAACGAATTTGGGATTGATGGAGGAATTTTCTGGTCACCAAAAGGTAACCTACTGGCATTTTACCGTATGGACGAAACCATGGTAGAACAATATCCGTTGGTTGATATCAACGAACGCATCGCCAAAGTGGATTATATCCGCTATCCAATGGCAGGAATGGCAAGCCATCATGTAACAGTAGGAGTTTTTGATCCGGCTAAAAACCAGGTAATTTTTCTTAAAACCGGTGAACCGGCTGAGCAATATCTAACCAATGTTACCTGGAGCCCTGATGAAAAGTATATTTTTATTGCCGTTGTCAACCGCGATCAGGACCATATGTGGCTGAATAAATATGATGCTGTAACTGGTGATTTCGTAAAAACACTTTTTGAAGAAACAGATAAAGAATATGTTGAGCCACTCAACGGATTATATTTCCTGAAAACCAATCCTTCGCAATTTATCTGGCAAAGCCGCCGCGATGGTTTCAACCACCTTTATTTATATGATGTGGAAGGCAACCTCATAAAACAAGTCACAAAAGGGCCGTGGGAAGTTACAGCTTACCAGGGGTTTGATCCGAAAGAAACGAAGATTTTCTACACTTCAACCCAGGAAAGCCCGCTGGAAAGACAGTTGTATTCAGTGGAATTGAAAACCGGCAAAACCGTGAAATACACTTCAGGCAAAGGAACACATACCACCTTTGTTTCACCCGATGGCAAGCTTATTATTGACCGGTTGAGTAGTCTGAACATTGGTTTGCGTTACTCGCTTTTGAATGAAAAAGCTGAATCGGTGCGCCTGATTTATGAAGATGTAAATCCTTTAAAAAACTATAAACTCGGTGAAACAAAATTTGTAACACTTAATGCCGATGACGGAAGCGATCTATACGGAAGGCTGATTTTACCTATAGGCTTCGATACTTCGAAGAAATATCCAGTACTCGTTTATGTTTATGGCGGACCACACTCGCAATTGGTTACCGATACCTGGTTAGGTGGTTCAAACCTTTATTTTAATTACCTGGCTTCCAAAGGATATATTGTCTGGACGCTTGATAATCGCGGGACTTCAAATCGAGGAGCGGATTTTGAACAGATCGTTCACAGGCACCTGGGCGACATAGAAAGCAAAGATCAGATGGTAGGCGTTAATTACCTGAAGTCGCTGCCGTATATCGATGTTGCGCGTATGGCGATTGATGGCTGGAGTTATGGAGGGTTTATGACTTTGACGATGATATTGCGTAATCCCGGTGTGTTTAAAGTGGCTACCTGCGGCGGACCGGTTATAGACTGGAAATACTATGAAATAATGTATGGCGAGCGCTACATGGATACCCCGGAGCAAAATCCGGAAGGGTATAAAAAAGCTTCAATCCTGAATTACGTAGACCATTTAAGTACGAAACTACTGGTAATACAAGGCGCTCAGGATAGTACTGTTGTTTGGCAGAACAGTCTTCAGTTTATACAGGAATGTATTAAGAAAGGCAAACAAGTCGATTATTTTATTTATCCGCAATATCCTCACAATGTAAGCGGTGTTGACAGGCTTCATCTCTATCGCAAACTGGCTGAATATTACGATCAGAACTTGTAAGAAGGAATTTGAGATCTTAAAAGTCAATGCGGTAATTGTCTCAAATCCCGAAATTACGTTTGCAGGCAAATGTTAATTCCCAATATCATAGTCCATCAGTCATTTTCTTACAAATTTGAGCTTTCTTTTCATCTTGCATAGAATTTTCTCACATGAAGCATTTTAAAACCCATACAAAGGTTAATTACAAAAGAGTAGCTTTATTTGTACTCTTTTTCGGAGCGTCAATAGTTTTAAGTTCACTGAAAGCGCAAAGTACCAATGATTTACTAAACCTACTGGTAAACAACAAGGCGATTACCCGGGAACAGGCCGATTCGGTTCGCGCCCAGGCAGCCATAAAACAGCAGGAAGCCGATGCCACTAAGAAATCGTTTTTTCTTTCGGCAGCAAGAAGCATAAAACTTTCAGGATATACGCAAGTCAGGTATCAGCAATTTGAAGAACCCGGTAAAATTAGCGGAATAGACATTCGTCGTGCCCGTCTTGATTTTCGTGGCGATTTAACACCTTACTGGTCGTACCAGTTTCAGTTCGATTTTGCTGGAAGTAACGGAAAGTTGCTCGATGCCGTTGCCAATTTCAAGCCCTGGCATTTTCTGAATATTTCCATAGGCCAAACCAAGATACCACTTTCGTACGAAAACCAGATTTCGGATGATAAAAGCGAAGCCAACGACAGGTCGCAGATTGTTGAAGCGCTTGTTGCACGAAGTAAGGATGTTAACGGGAATCATAACGGCCGCGATATAGGAATCCTGGCTGGTGGCAGTTTCCTGAAAATAAACGGCAAAAACAGGATTGATTACCGCGTTGGCGTTTTCAACGGCGAAGGAATAAATGTGGCCGACAGCAACAGTGCAAAATCCTCTTCAGGGAGGATTGTTACTCACCTCATAAAAGGACTTGATGTGGGAGCTTCCTTTTATTCCGGCTGGGATAAATTTACTATTGGCAAAGGATTTCCCGCCATTAATCAGAACCGTTCCCGTTACGGTTTTGAGTTGAACTACGAGTTTAAGCGATTCTATTTCAGGGGGGAGTACCTGCAGGGCAAAGATGCTGAAATCAGCCGCGAAGGCTGGTATCTTCAATCGGGTTATTATTTACTTCCCAGCAAAGTACTGGTGCTGCTCAAGTATGATGTTTATGATCCGAATAAAATGAAAACCGGCGATATTTCAACAAGATATATTGTTGGCGCTACCTGGCAGTTTAATAATTATGCAAAACTTGCGCTCAATTATAACTTCTGTGAGGAAGAAAGCAACAACATCAGCAATAATTTCACATCCCTTCAATTCCAGATCGGATTTTAGAGGCTTAAAATGTTGAACAGGATTAACGCAGATTAGGTAATCGGATGACTTGTAGCGAGCCTGCGGGTAATTTTGAAAAGCGAATTACCAGTACATATATCGTTTGATCTTCTGAGTCGCTGTCTTTTCGAAAGGTTCGGGCTGGATCACAACTTCCTGCAACTGAGAGAATTTATTCACCCTGTGGTTTACATACGTTTGTAGTTCAACACGCAGCTTTTCAAGTTCATGTTCTGCATAGTTGGCATTTTCTGCCTTCAGGTGGTGATTCTGTGTTTTAATCTCCTCAAGGTTGAAATTAACTAATGCAACAAGTTTTCCTTTTCTGTCTTTCACAAGTGAATCCAGCACAAGACGGAAATTGTTAATCACCGATTCTATTTCCTCGGGGAATATATTTTCACCTCCCGATCGGACAATCATATTATTGATGCGGCCTTTGATGTATAAATAGCCATCCTTGTCGAACATCCCAAGATCACCGGTTTTGAACCAGCCATCCGGAGTGATTATTGCTTCTGTTAACTCCGGTTCTTTAAAGTAGCCTTTCATTACATTAGGACCTCTTGCCCAAATCTCACCCTCACCCGTATTTTCATCAGGCTTATCAATTTTGAGTTCAATTTCTTTAATCTTTGGCCCTGTGGATTGCAGGCGGGCTTTGGAAGGATTAGTACCGGCGAGCAAAGGAGATGTTTCCGTTAAGCCATACCCGATGGCATAAGGAAATTTAGCCTCTATCAGGAATTTTTCAACCGTTTTATTCAGTTTGGCTCCGCCAATGCCGAAGAATCGAAGTTCGCCGCCAAAAGTTTCCATAAGCTTTTTCCCGGCGATTATATTTAATTTTTGACGGATGAACGGGATGTGAATAGCAATCCGCAGAGCAATATTGCTAGTAAATTTAGGCTTTATCTGGTTCCTGAAGATCTTTTCGATAATAAGCGGGACGGTAAGCATAATGGTCGGCCTGATCACCTTTAGCGCTGGTAGAAGTAGCGAAGGAGTCGGCACCTTCCCAAGGTAGTAGATGCAGGAACCTTTTGTCATCGGGAAAATCATACCTATTGTATTTTCATAGGTATGCGATAGTGGCAAGATGGATAGAAACCTGTCGAATTCGTTGATTTCGTGTACATGAGCACTCATCTTTGCTACAAAAGAAATATTCCGGTGCGAAAGCATTACCCCTTTCGATTTCCCGGTTGTTCCGGATGTATAGATAATTGCGGCAAGATCTTCCTCAGAAACCGTGTAAGGCTGGTCTGGTGATGCCTCCGAATTAAAAGAAACATTCGTTTCAGAAGATCCGATAATCGTAAAATCTTCAATCCTGATCTGTACAACCGATCGCTCAGGATCGTTGATTTTCGATCGTAATCCATCGGAAATAAATATTGCTTTGGCTTCGGAATGATCCAGTATATTGCAGATTTCGGAGGTATGAAAATCGGGTAATAAAGGCACCACCACAGCACCCATAAAAGTGATGGCATAGTAACTTACGCCCCAGTTAGGGATGCTGTTGCTGAGAATAGCAATTTTGTCTCCCCGATTTATCCCTAGTTTTTCAAGCCAGGCCATTACAGCCCTGATTTTCCGATCCAGCTCAATGTATGTCATGGGTTCTTCACCAACAAGAGCCATGGCCGGACGATTCCCAAATTTACTGAGCGTTTCCGCAAAAAGTGCCGGAAATGTCAGGTATTCATTTTCCATTATTCTTAAAAACTAATTTGCTAATGTACTCTTTTTTATGTTCTACAGAAATTATCATGGAACTATTTCTGATAGTGATTTTGGGGCACATATAATAGGATTTATAAAAAGACTGAAGCTCTAAATGAATAAAAGAAAAAAGTATCAGGTATTCATATTGTTTCAATCTCCAGCATAACTGAGAGCCAAACAAAATGTCCTGAAAATCAACACTTTGATTTACCAATACCCGGATATCGCATGGACTATCCATATCCTGGACTTAAAAATAAAGACATGTTCTCTTATCCGAAACTCCTGAATTGAATAATGAGCTGATAATTCAGTCAACCTAATGCTTCATTATCAATGTTGATGGTAATCAGGACGGCCATCCATGCCGCCGCGATCCGATCCCATATTCTGAGGCATTTTACCGTTGAACTTCCTTAAGTTGTATGTAAAGGAGAGCATGAAATACTGCTGCAAAACCTGTGTATTTGAATCTTCAATATAGGTATCAGCCACAGTGCGGTTAATGCTTTTGTTTTGATCCAGAATATCGTAACATGAAAGTTTAATTTCACCGGATTTGTTTTTAAATATCTTTTTACCAAAATTAACATTCCACAAGGTGTAGCGGGTATCCAGGTTCGATGAAACAAGGTTGTAATCCTGGTAAGTTACCGTGTTCTGAATGAAGAATCCTTTCCAGAATTCCCAGTTAAACTGCAGCGAGCCAATCTGCAAAAAATAGTTGTTGTTCATCTGAGGCTGAAGTGAATTATCTACAATGTTGTAATTGAGATTATAAGTAAGGGTAAAATCAAGCTTCTGACTGATGTTACTGCTCAGCACGGATCCAAGGTTTATGCCATAAGTTTTGGAGGTATTGGTTACAGCATTAATAAGACTTGGCAGACGGTTGAAGCTTACGCCTGTATTAAAGTTCATGTTACTCTTGATAGGTTTTATAGGAAAACCAACCGTAACCAGTGCCCTCGAATTCCATGCGCCGTTCAGGTTAACAGGAACGCTTAGTTGGCTTCCTTTTGGAATTTTCTGACCATAAATAGAAGTGTCGTTTGAGGTTCTGAAAGTAGCGTTTCCGATGTAATCCTGTATAGCCTGAAAAAACAGCATTCCGAAAAGATTGGCTGTTTTATCTTTATTGGATGTAGAAAGGCGTGCCATTGCGAAATGCCTTATTTCCTGGTTCAATGAAGGATTACCGGTTGAAAGCAGCAATGAGTTTGAATTGTCAATTACCTTTTGCAACTGCGAAATGGAAGGAGCATTGGTGCTGGCACGATACATTACCCTTAAATTGGTAAGTTTGGTAAACTTATAATTAAACATAAGGTTAGGCAGCCAGTTGTTAAAAGAGCGATGCGTTGAATCCACGGCAGGGAAGGTGGTATTCCCGTCGAGGACGGCATATTGGTATGTAATACCGGCATTCAGATTTGCTTTTTCGGTTTGATACAAGTATCCTGTTCCTACGCGTTGGGTTATATATTCGTTTTTGTAAATGCTCGAAAGCGAATCATTGAAATTGGTGTAATCCTTGCGATCAGTGGCATAATCATAGGTCTTTTTATCATTATCGTTTTTCGACCAGTTGACATTATAATTAAGTTGCACCTGGCTATTTTTCCCGACGGGCTCAGTGTAAACAAGATTTGATGAAAGTGAAAGTCCGCTGGATAAAGATTTCCCATATTGGTTGATAGAATCATTAAATTGCCCCGATAATTGCTGGTAATAGAAATTCTGTGTATTAATATAATTATCCTTGTTCCGGTTAGTTATACCTGTTCCCAGATTGATCGAAACAGTTCTTCCCTTTTTGCTGAACTTATGCCTGTACAGGAGATCATTATTGAAATTATACCCCGAGCCGGTACCATTGTTATGATTAACCGTGGAATTTATTAGATTCGACTGAATATAATCAGGGCTAGTAGCCGTTTTTGCAAGCAGGTCGCTGAGTGAGTTGTTATCCTGCAGGCTGAACCGGGGTGAAAGAATGATTGAATTATTTGTGTCGATATTATATTCGAGGCGCAGATTAAACCTGTGGTTGGTATTTCCGTTGTTCGAATTGCTCGATTCATTATAGTACTGCTTTGCATCCTGATTTAAAAAATATTGCCTGTCGAGCAGCCTGTTGGTAGTTGTAACTCCATCGTTCCAGAAATAGCTTGCATTCACAACTATCTTTTTGCCCCAAGAATCAGTATAATTAACGCCTATGGCATTGGTTGTAAAAACGCCGCTCTGCGGACCTGCCTGCATGCCCATGCTGCCGCCACGACCGCCGGACATGCCCTGTGGACCACTACTGCCTCCCATTATATTGTCGGCCTGAAAATTCTGTTGGTTTACATTATTGCTCATTCCCAGCAAAGTAATGCGCCTTTGGCCTTTAAAAAAGTTAACATTTGCCCCTAACAAATACTTTCCATCCGTTCCGTATCCAGCCGAAAATTTCCCGAACTGTCCTGAATTTTTTGCATTCTTGGTTACAATATTAATAGTTTTTTGCCCGCTTCCATCGTCGAAACCTGTCCATTGAGCCTGGTCGGAAAGTTTATCAAAAACCTGTATCTTATCCACCACCTCGGCCGGAAGATTTTTAAGCGTAACCGATGGATCATCGCCAAAAAACTGTTTTCCATCGACTAATATTCTTTTTACTTCCTCACCATGAGCTTTAACAGTGCCATTTTCGATAGTGATACCAGGCATTTTTTTCACCAGGTCTTCGGTGGTAGCATCCTGTGTTACCTTAAAAGCGCTTGAGTTATACTGTGTTGTATCTCCTTTCTGCTCAGCCCTCTCGGTTGTGCCTGTAATTTCAACACCGCCAAGAATGGAAGTAGCGGGTTTCATTTCGAGCTTCCCTAAATTCTCTGTTTTACCTCCGGCAAAGACTGTCTTTTTGAAATTCTCAAACCCTATATAGCTGACTTCCAAAACATACTGCCCTTTTTTCAGTTTAGCGAATACAAATTCTCCCTGTTGTCCGCTTCGCGTATATTTAAACTGCAAAGTATCGCGTGCATTACTGAGTTTTATGGTAGCTCCCGGAAGAGGCAACTGATCTGCAGTGCTTATAAATGAACCGGTGATGCGGAATTCCTGCGCTGTTACGGCGGTTGAAACAAGGATTAATAGGAGGCTGAGAAGCTTACGGTACATATACATCAAGATTTATGATTTGAGGGAACTTTAATTTGCTTTAGTTTGATTGGAATAAATGGAAAAGGTTTAATCCGTAGGGAAATAAAAAGCATCAAAGTGAATGAAATGATTTTGCTGTCCGGGGTGCCATATTGTAGTTACATTTTCTACTAATTGCTTTGCAAGAAAAAAATACAAAATAATATCATGACAAGTACTTATTGAAACGATACTCATATATGCACAAAACAAGCAGCAGGAACAGGCTCAGAATACTTCCAAACAGAAATTCATTTTGAGTAAAATAGGTGCCTGTCACCCCGGCAATAAGATACCCAAATGCCCACCAAAGATGCGACCAGGCAAAGTGAGCTCCGTAAACTCTGCCTTGTTCGGATAATACAGTATTTTC
>JBBRYZ010000090.1:0-16463 GCA_038237165.1 Bacteroidales bacterium
GGCTGGAGGGGCTTGAGGGGATGGCGGGGATTGATGCGAGTGAGGGGATGGATGGGATTGATGGGATTGAGGGGATGGAGGGGATTGATGAGATTGAGGGGATTATATATCTTTTTAAATAATTCTGTTATTTTCAAAACTAAGAACATAATGGCAGACATTTAAAATGTGATTATGGTGAGCAAAGAAAACACGACAAAGAGACAAACCAATAGGGAAAAGCTGAAAAAATATAATTATTGATTACTACCAGCCCGAAACCCCCATTCTCGCCACTTTGAACATCAGGCTGATTTTAGCCCCAATATAAAAATTGTGCGAAGGCTGATAAATATTATGCGTATTCGGTATTTTCCATTGCGCACTGTTAATATCATGTAAACTGAATGAGGAGTTTAATGAAAACAGAAGCATTTTACTTTTTAAATAATTGGTTTCAACCATTCGGCTGAGCGAAACATTCAAAGCTATATTAACCGGATTAAATCTTTCCCTGATGTCACCTTCAATCATTCCTTCCTCATTGGGTAATTGGATTCCTCCTTCAACACGCCTATATTCCTGCCTGACTTTGGTAAGTATCATAAAATCAGGACCGGCTGAAATCCATGTAGGATATCGCATATGCTTAAATTTCCTCATTACAAGAACCGGTACTTCCAGGTATGTGGATTTAATTTTTCGTGTGGCCATTGCTCCACCTTGCTCACCCGAATAATTCTGCCCCGCTTGTGTCAGAAATGCGGACCCACTCATGCCCCATTTTCTGCTGATAAAATAATTCACTCCAAGTCCTCCGGTTAAACCAAATGAAATGGCATATTCCATTTCCTGATTTCCATAAGCGTTCTGGTTCAGTATCCAATTGCTGTTAAGGCCAACTGCTCCGTTTAACCATAAGGAACCCACCTGCTGGGCTTGCGTATTAAAGGATAGAACAAATAATAATAAAAGAAACAGACCTTGTATATTTTTTTTCATATCTTTCTTTTTAACTTCTCATGTTCACCTATCAGAATATCAAAAAACAAGACTTAATTTAATATTTCAATTCAGAATTTCTACTCAGAGGTTAGTGAGCATCGTAATGAACTGCAAACTTCGTAAAATAGTTGCAATTTCAAAAACAAAAATATTAATATTGTGGTGAGGTATTTAAACTTACGGATTGAAGAAAATGAAAATATAGTCCGAAAACAGGTCGGGATGTAAAAAATAGTTTTTCGGATCAGAATGCTTTTGTTACCAACGTCTGCCGCCCATCATGCCAGCCTTTAACATTAGTCCAACTTTGAACCCGATATAAAAATTGTGCGATGCGGCATAAATATGATGTGTATTCTCGATTTTATAATCTACACGGTTTATATCGAGCAACCCAAAAGATGAGTTTACTGAGAAGAGAAACATAATACTTCTTGAATAGTTGAGTTCCATCATACGGTTCACTGAAACATTCAATGCAACATCAAATGGCTTGAATCGATCGGTAATGTTGCCTGTAGCCATACCATCAGGATATGGCAAGGGGCTTCCACCATCACGACTGTATTCCTGCTTCGCTTTCAATAACAGCATGACAGAGGGTCCCGCTGAAATCCAAGTCGGATAATTCATATCAGGGATCTGTTTCATCAGCATTAGCGGCACTTCAATATATGTTAATTTTACTTTTCGTACAGCCTGTGCACCGGCTTGATAACCTGAGTAATTCTGTCCCAGCTTACTCAGGTATGCAGAACCACTGAATCCCCAATCTCTATCCTTAAAATACATCATCCCAATACCTCCTGAAGGACTGAAGGATGTCGCATATTCCATTTCCTGATTTCCATATCCATTCTGATTCAGTATCCAGTTACTGTTCATTCCGGCAACTCCGCTAACCCAAACCGAATGACTTCGCTGAGCAGTTGCACGAATTGAAAATATCAGGAATAAAATCACAGAAAGAAGTAGAATATATTTTTTCATCTGTTTCATTGTTAAAGGCAAAAATTCATAATTTTTTAACAGTAAATATAGAGGACACGATCATAGTTTAAGGATTTGAGTTGAACGAGGTTTTAACTTATTCGGACAAAATATTGATTTAATGCAATCATTTAAAATCGTTTATTTGAGTTCACAAAATGATATTATTTTTCAGATTTCAGACTCATAGTTCTTATATCTGGTTAAATATACCTTCTCCAAACCACAGGTTATCAGTGAATTGCCTCATCTCCGCTTGATCTGTTTCGAAGCAAAAAACTTTATTTGCCATTGGAAGAAAGGTTTCAATATCCTTTTTTGATTTTCCATCTTCCGGTAACCGCATCATCATCAGGAACAGGCCCGGATTAATAATCCTGCGCAGGCTCCTGCTTTCACATACTATCACCTGTTTGTTAATGTACTTTGACATAAAATGTAATACAGCTTTTTCAACAAATTTATCAGAAACGCTCACATAAAAAACATGAGTTGCCCCTGCTCTTAGCATTCGTGAGGTATCCTTATGAGAATCAATATTTAATTCTTCGAAAATTGAAAAGCAGGATGCATCTTCACCTGTATGATTGCCGTGCATTCCTTCATCTTCCGGACTGACAAAAGTAACCTTTAAACCAATAATTTCATGTAACCCAGATAATTTGCCGATAATTTCACATGCCATAGTCGTTTTGCCCGAATTTCGAGAATTGCCACCAATCATTACCATGTTGGGAATCGAAAGCATTATGAAACGGCTTAAGAAGTGAAAGAATTACGAGTTAAGGTCATCTAGCAACCTGGCAAATTCCTTATTCATGATTTTATCCATTCGCTGATGAAAAGTGTCAAAGGATTTAACCAGCTTGCTGCCTTCAACTGATAGCCTGGTACTTCCGCCATCCTGGCCTCCCCGATTGGTTTCGAGAAGGTGAAAACCCAGCATTTTCTCAATTTTACGCAAATCGTTCCACGTGCGGCGATAGGTAATACCCATTTGTTCGCATGTCGCAACCAGCGAACCGCATTCATCAATCTTTTTTAAAATTTTCCATTTACCATCACCTAAAACGCCCTCGCCATCAAGTGAAGAAAACCAGATTTTATATTCCGGCCTGAGGTTTTCGAATTTGTTCATGGTATTTTTGTTTTAGTAATAAAACGAAGTGTTTTGTCAAAAAAATACAAGTGAAAAAAAATTATTTCGGTTAACTATTTTATTGAAACAAGACAGGCTTTATTCATCAGGCATTTAGTTGAGCCCAAAGCATTTCCTTGAGTTGAGTGAGTCCCAGTTTAGTATGTGATGAAATAAAAACGGACGGTACCCGTGGCAATTCTTTTTTCATGAGTTTCATCATCTCTTCATCCAACATATCACATTTAGTAATTGCAAGCAAGCGACCCTTGTTCAGCAATTCGGGATTGAATTGTTTTAATTCGTTCAAAAGAATTTTGTATTCTTTTTTAATATCCTTGCTGTCGGCAGGAATCATGAACAACAGAACAGAATTTCTTTCGATATGACGTAAAAACCTCACGCCAAGCCCCTTACCCTCATGGGCTCCTTCGATAATACCCGGTATGTCGGCCATCACGAAAGACTTATCATCGTAGTAAGGAACTATACCCAGATTAGGCCTGAGTGTTGTGAAAGGATAATCAGCAATTTCGGGTTTGGCAGCCGATAGTACCGAAAGCAGAGTTGATTTGCCTGCATTCGGAAATCCTACCAGACCAACGTCAGCCAGGATTTTAAGCTCAAATATTTTCCAACATTCGATAAATGGTTCGCCGGGCTGAGCAAACCTCGGAGCCTGGTTTGTAGATGTTTTAAAATGATCATTTCCTAAACCTCCACGCCCGCCAGGCACAATGATATGAGTTTCGCCATCGGCGGTTACTTCAAATTCAACTTCACCCGTCTCAGGATCGCGCACCACTGTGCCTAACGGAACTTTAATGATACGATCTTCGCCTTCAGCACCAGTTGACAATGCTTTGGATCCGCCCTCGCCATCGCTGGCAATAATATGCTTGGTGTAACGCAAATGAAGCATGGTCCACAACTGCTTGTCGCCCTGAATGATAATATGACCGCCGCGGCCACCATCACCTCCATCGGGTCCACCCTTGGAAGTCATTTTACTGCGGTGGTAATGATGAGAACCTGCTCCTCCCTTGCCCGACCGCAAATAAATCTTTACATAATCAACAAAACTGGAACTGCCCATTAGTTTAGAGAATTTGAAATAAATGTATTAAAAAACACCTGCATTTTGAATCGCAGATGTTTTTGCAAAAATACTATAAATGATTGATTTTAATTGAACTAAATCTCCAGAAAAAAATAAGGGAGATTTATTTACCGTGATTTTTTCATGGCAGCCTGTACGGTATCCGACAGAAGATCGAAAATTGCCTCATTGGTTCCCATGGCATTAACTACAACATGCTTATTTTGCTTTTTATACAATTCCATAACTGGTGCGGTCTTGGTATCATATTCTTCGAGACGGTGAATAATAAGCTCAGTTGAGAGGTCGTAGGTTCGCGCTTTTTCTGAACGGCCACGTTTATCAAGACGTTTAATAAGCTCAATAGTTGGAGCTGTTAGTTCTACCGCGTACGAAACTCGCATATTCATCCGGCGTAGCAGGCCATCGAGGATATACGACTGAAGGATTGTACGCGGAAAACCTTTAAAAACAAAGCCATTTACATTGGTATGCACTTTCATTTCGCGTTCAATGAGCCTGATTACAATTTCGTCCGAAACAAGTTCTCCCTTTTCCAGGGTTTCCTTCACTTTCAGTCCAAGGTCAGTTTCAGATTTAATTTCTTTACGCAACAAGGATCCGGTTGAAATGTAGTAGAAGTTAAACTTTGAGGCAAGCATTCTGCCCTGGGTTCCTTTGCCGGCACCCGGAGGACCCGACAAAACCAGATTGAACCATTCTTTTTCGAGCATGTGCTCAATGGCAACGCATAATGTATCAAAAATTTCGGGTATCGGACCTACGCCTTGAATTGGCACATAAAGATCACGTTCCTGGTAATATCCGATAACAGGCGACGTTTTGGATTTATATTCAGAGAGCCGGAATTTGATAACCTCTTCAGTGTCATCGGCACGACCTGATACTTTTCCGCGTTCGATGAGTCGTCGGGTAAGTTCATCATCGGGTACCTGGAGGCTGAGCATGCATGATAATGAAGTGTTTAGCTTAAGAAGCAAACCATCGAGAATATAAGCCTGGACAAGCGTGCGGGGAAAACCATCAAACAGAATTCCTTTTTTATCCGAGCTGGTAATGATTCTTTTCTCGATAAGATCCACCATCATTTCGTCGGAAACAAGACCGCCACCGGCAATCAAATCTTTCACCTGCAATCCAAGTTCGGTTCCTTCAGCAATTTCAGCGCGTAACAAATCGCCAGTCGAAATATATGCAAGATTGTATTTTTCAATCAGCATTTGCGATTGAGTCCCTTTACCGGCTCCCGGAGGTCCGAAGAGTGCTATATTGAGCATATAAGAATTTTTAAAACGGGTACCTTTTCAATATCCTTGTAATTAGTAATACCTGGATGATTTTATCCGGGTTAAAGACAATATAATTTCAACTATCAGCCATCAACAATTTTGTAGATATCGCTTGAATTACGCCCCAATCCATCATAATCCAGGCCATATCCAACTACAAATTCGTTTGGAATACTGAAACACAGATAATCGATTGGGAATTTATTATGAAAGGCTTCAGGTTTCAGTAGGCATGTGGCAATCATTACTTCGGCAGGCTCCATAACGCTAAGTGTTTCGCGAAAACGATCCAGAGTTAGTCCCGAATCAACTATGTCCTCGATTATCACAATTGTCCGGCCTTTTATATCAAGATCCAGTCCAATGATCTGCTGTACGACTCCTGAACTATGCGTTCCTTTGTAGGAAGACAATTTCACGAAGGCAATTTCACAATCGATGGTCACCTTTTTCAACAAGTCGGAAGCGAAGATAAAGGCGCCGTTCAACACCACTACAAACATGGGGTTTTTCCCTGCAAGGTCAGTGTTTATGCGATCTGACAGTTCAGACACTTTTGCCTGTATGTCATCGTTGAGGATGAATTTAGTGAAGTTTTTATCTTTCAGTTTCCAGATATCAGGCATAGCGGAATATTTTATGATTGCTCTTCGGGCAAAATTACAGTTAAAGCTCGAAATATCAAGTAAAAAGATATTAAGGTGATACTTTTTTCTGAATCCATGCTATTAAAAGGCTGCAATTACAAATATGCGTGCCAAATGCTTAAGATTTTCATTAATTTTGAAAAAAATATTGATATGACACCATTGGTAAGCATAATAATGGGTAGCACCAGCGATCTGCCGGTTATGGAAGAAGCTGCAAAAGTGCTTAATGAATTACATATTCCATTCGAAATGAATGCATTGTCGGCACACCGCACTCCCGAAAAAGTAGAGGAATTTGCCCGTAATGCACACAGCCGGGGTTTAAAAGTAATTATTGCGGGTGCCGGAATGGCGGCTCATCTGCCAGGAGTTATCGCTGCATTTACGGCTTTGCCAGTGATTGGCGTACCGGTAAAATCTTCCTTCGACGGAATGGATTCGCTCCTTGCTATCGTACAGATGCCTCCTGGAATTCCGGTTGCTACAGTTGCTGTAAATGGCGCTCGAAATGCCGGAATCCTTGCAGCACAAATGCTTTCGCTTGGCGATGCAGAGCTTTTCGGCAGGCTGGTTGCTTTTAAAGAGGAACTTAAGAAAAAGATGATACAGGCAAACGAAGAATTGGCTAAAGTTAAATATGAGTTTAAGGTGTAATTGATTCAGGTTTCAGAGTTACAGGGTTTCAGGGTTTCAGAGTTACAGTGTTACAGGCCGCTGAGCGAAGCCGAAGCGCACAGTTACAACCGTATAACAATTGTATGACAACTGAATGACGATTGTATGACAACATTATGACTACCTTAGGACAACTGAATGACAACCGATTAATCAATAAATACCAACCAGATTGTTTTCAACAACAGGCTGTTGATATCCGGGATGAAAGTGAATTAAAGAAACAAGGAAATACCCTTATTTTCGCTAACTTAAATGATTAGATTTTACTTTCCGGAAAATACGCTATATGAAAAAACACATATTATTGATAACGCTGATTATCAGCCTGTTTATAATTGATGCAAATGCTCAGCGAAAAGGATTAATTACAGTAAATGCCAGGTTTTCGGGCATACTCGATGGATATGACCTTATGAATAAAACTGTGGTTTATGTTGATGGCAAAATTGTCGGAGAAACAACGGAACAGCTACAATCGAAACCTAATTTCTGCTCGGTTACAGTTCCCCGAGGCAAACACGAGCTGCGAATTGTTAATATGGCCAAAAACTATGGCAAATGGGAAGAGCACACTTTTTCAAACAACTATTCGATAGATGCTCTTTACGAAAATAAAGTGCGACTGAGGAAGAAGCAAACCATAAACCTGGTGTTCGATATTACCAGGGAAAAGACTTTTGCAAATCTGAATTAGAATCTATTCCGAAAAAGCTCCTATCTTTAAAAGTCTGGTAATTAATATTATTCAGGCTTTTTTCGTACCATCATAATTCCATCCCTGATTGGGAGAAGAACATTCTCTATACCTTTATATTGCTGAATATACTTGTTAAAATTAATAATGCCGGCAGTTTCACGGTCTGAATCAGCATGGGGCTTAATTACCCTTCCATACCACAGCGTGTTATCAGCGAGGATATAACCTCCTGGTGAAACTTTCGGAAAAACGAGGTTGAAATAGTTGATATAATTCTCTTTATCCGCATCAATAAAAACCAGGTCGAACGGACCTTTGAGCTTTTCAATAATTTGGGCAGCATCCCCGATCAGCATATTGATCTTATCTTTCAGACCTGCTTCTTCGAAAAAAGGGATTGCAAAATCTTCCATTTCCGGATTGATATCCGTAGTGATAAGTTTGCCCCCCGGTGTCAGTCCCTGTGCTAAACAAATTGCAGAATATCCGGTAAAAGTGCCGATTTCGAGAATTGCCGCAGGTCTTATCATGTGGCTAATCATCTGCAGAAATGCGCCTTGCAGATGACCCGAAAGCATTTGTGGTTGATGTGTGCGCAGATGAGTGGCACGCGAAAGACGGAATAAAACCGGTAACTCTTTGGAAGTATGATCGTTGGCATATTTTTCAATGCCGGGTAACATGATACCCTCATCAAATTCGTTCATGGTTGGCAGGTTTCTGATTATTAAATATGAGTGTACTCAGGCAGGATGTATCAAACACTTCATTTGCCATATCCCGAAGATTAATAGCGGATACTTCATCAATTTTCCGATAGATTTCCTGAACCGGATCAACTTTTTCGTAAACCAATAGATTTTTCCCAATCGCAAGCATCTCGCTCTGATGCGATTCGAGCGAAATGGCAAGCTGGCCTTTTAGCTGATTTTGAGCAGTATGAAGTCCGGTAGCAGTAAGGCTTACAGTTCTGAATTTCAACAATTCTTTATGAATCAGTTCAATGGCTCTTGTCATCAGGATTTCATCGGTACCGCAATAGATGCTGAACAAGCCGGTATCCGAGAATGGCTGATAATTCGATTCGAGGTTATAAGCAATTCCGTGTTTTTCGCGGAGTGCGATATTTAGTCTTGAGTTCATAGCCGGACCGCCTAAAATATTGTTAAGCAAAGCCATGGCATATCTTCGCTCATCGTGAGCATGGCAGGCAATATTGCCAATAACCACATGCGCCTGGTGACGGGAATATTTTTTGGATAACACCTCGGTTTTATACCCCGAAAAGGGCTGACGGTTCATTGGTGAAGGTTCAGCAGCTACTCCTCCAAAATATTTTTCAGCTACTTCAATGGCTTTATCGAATGAGACGTTTGCAATAGAACTGATCACCACGCGCGACGGAATATATTGAACATCGCGAAAACGCATCACATCGTTTCGGGTATAATTCCTAAGTTTAGCCTTAGTACCGAGTATATTTCTGCCCATAGGATGATCTCTGAAAATGAGTACATCAAATTCATCATGTATCCATTCGGCAGGATTATCCTTGTACGAACTGATCTCATCCATTACCACAGCTTTCTCTTTTTCAATTTCCTTTTCGGGAAAAACCGAATGAAACACAATATCCGAAAGCAGTTCGGCAGCTCGCTGGTAATACCTTTTTTGGATGGAAGCATAAACGCTGGTATCTTCCTTAGTAGTAAATGCATTAAGATCGGCCCCTACATTTTCGAGACGACTCAACACCTGGTAATTCGACCGCTTTTGAGTTCCCTTAAAAATAAGATGCTCTATAAAATGTGCAAGTCCCTGCTGATCTTCAGCTTCATCGCGTGAGCCTACATTTACAATAACTCCAAGGTGAGCCACATCTCCCCGTTGCGACCTGTGAACAAGCCGCATTCCATTATTTAATTCGTGAATCTGGTATGACATTTAGTGGGGTTGAAGGGGTTTGAAGGGTTTGAAGAGTTTCAGGGTTACAGAGCTAAAGCATTTCAAGGTTACAGGTCGATGAGCGGAGCCGAAGCGCAGGGTTACAGAGCTAAAGCATTTCAAGGTTACAGGTCGATGAGCGGAGCCGAAGCGCAGGATTTCATATTTACAAGTAGAGACGCGATTAATCGAGTCTCTTAAATGTCATTGGATTCAAGTTCCCGGGGATATCTATCGTCGAAAAATACCCAGAAAAGAGGCTTATACCCGAGCAGTTCACCTGTATTGGTGCGACGCTCGACCAGCGGACAAATACCCATAACCTTTTTAGAAATTGCCAGTGTTTTCTCATTCATACTCCATTCCTCGAGGAAACGCAGTTTTGTTATATCGCCGAGTCGGATTTCGGTTACCATTACAGTATCAATCAGATCGTAAGGAGGTGTTGAACGTTCGGCACTAATAGAATCAACCCTTTTCATCATACCTTTAATATCATTGGCACTGAAAGGCTTACAGGACAGAAAGTCATAGGCTTTTACATCACCATTTGTAACCTGCTTCATAATATCCTGCACAAGCTTTTCGCGATTGCTGCCTTCGATGTTCTGCACCCACCAATTCATATCGGGATCAGTGTTGTGTATAGAAACATCGTACTGAATGCGCTTTGTGACAACGTTTTCCCCTGAATCTCCGCCATTTCGGCACGAAGCTATGATCATCGAAAAGAACATCATCAATAAAATCAGGCTGAATTTATTCATAGTTTGCGGTTTGTTTGCACAAAAGTATCAATTTTGCAACTATAACGTCATTTCGCCATGCTAAAAATAAAAAAGCCAACATTATTGCTGAACAGCGACATCTGTAAGAATAACATCCATGCCATGGCATCCAAAGCGTATGACCGGAATGTAATTTTCAGACCGCATTTTAAAACCCATCAGTCCGCTGCAATCGCTGAATGGTTCAGGAAAGAAGGTGTGACAGCCATAACCGTTTCATCTGTGAGCATGGCACATTATTTTGCACACAATGGTTGGAATGATATCACAATTGCATTTCCTGTCAACTTGCTGGAAATTGACGAAATCAACGAACTGGCATCTGCTATAAATTTGAACCTGCTGGTTGAATCGGAGGAAGTTGCAGATTTCGTTACCCTGAATTTAACGTCGGATTGTGGATTCTTTATTAAAATTGATACCGGATACCATCGCACCGGCATTGATGTTTCGAATATGCTGCTGATTGACAGTATCCTGGATGCAACAAGATCAACGAAATTGCATTTCAAAGGATTCCTTACTCACAGCGGGCAATCGTATCACGCAAAGGACAGATCGGAACTTATACAAATTCAAAAATCAGCTTCTGAAAGCTTGCTTAGTCTGAAAATCCATTATCAGTATGTGTATCCTGAACTGATTATTTCGGCAGGTGATACACCAACATTCAGCCAACTGCCTATTTCAGAAGGAATTGATGAAATTCGCCCTGGTAATTTTGTATTTTTTGATGTAATGCAGTTTGCCCTTGGATCATGCAATTTGGAAGAAATAGCGGTTGCTTTAATCTGCCCGGTGGTTGCTGTGCATCCCAACCGCCTGGAAGCTGTTATTTACGGCGGCGCTATTCATCTTTCGAAAGAACAGACCCTGCTCCCACCCGATCCTAACCCCATTTACGGGCTGGTAATAAGCTGGGATGGAAAAAACTGGGATACCGGCAAAGTATTGGGAAAAGTCAGTGCCTTGTCGCAGGAACATGGAATAATTTCGCTTACACAAGCCGGCTGCAACTTGAAACCCGGCAACCTTGTTGCCATTCTGCCAGTTCATTCATGCCTTACAGCAAACCTGATGCGGGAATATTATGATTTGGATGAAAAAGTTATAGAAACTATGAATTCCTGATTAAATATTGTCCACAAATTTTTCACAACTTAGCGAAGCGATTTCATGAGCCCCTTTAAAAATATATAATGAGAGAATAAATTATGCACAAATAGAAATTGAATGACCACCGGTTGGCTTTAAAGAGACGCAAAGCATTGCGTCACTACAACCAATAATTGAATGATCATTGAATGCCACCGATTGAATTTGAACAGACGCAAAGCATTGCGTCTCTACAATTAACAATTGAATGGCAACCGTATGACAATTGTGTGACCATTGTATGATCACTCAAAATTACCACCATACCCAATTTCCCGTTTACTTCATTTCCGTTTTCTTTGTTTTCGTTTTACTCTTTACTTTTGGCCGCATAAGCACGCCTGAATTGGTGCGCCCATTAATAATCATCTTTAAAGGATCATTAAAGTGAACATGGCGGATGAGTTCGTCCTCATATTCAGCGGGAAGGCTATCGAGGTAATCCACATCGAAAAAGCCATCTTTTATATACGGATGAATGGTAAAATATCCTACCCGGAATGAAGTTAGGTTCTGGAAGAAATGGGTTCCCTGGCTAGGATCAATACGGTAGTTTTCGAGACCTGATTCCACGATAAGCCTTGCAGCAGCAATCTGCGGCCATTTTACAGGGATACCAAGCCACGGGTCGCTCGAACCCCAGCGGCCGGGACCAACAAGTACATATTGCTTGTGCGCTGCCAGGAATTTATCATTGAGCGCGGCAATTCTTACTACAGTTTCGGAATTGCGCGAAGGATCGAATGTGTTGGTTTTCACATACACAATATCATGCAAGTCATTCACAGTGCCGTTTCCCAAAGCAGCATGAGAATAGAGAATGGTTTCTTCGTATTTGATTTCCTCAATCTTTACGTCCACTCTTTCTTTACTTTCAACAATCGGCCTGATCTGCAAAAGGTTGAAGACGTCAGGCTGACCTTTAACTTTATTCAGTTCGACAGCAAATTCAATTTCAACGGGTTTACCTATTTCCCGTGCGCCCATTTCGAGGCAAAGCGATAAAATTTCGGCAAGAGGAAACTTATTGTGATTCAAAATATTACCGAATGTTACTATCCTTTTCCCGTCCGAAAGTATGCCTTCGCGTATCACCTGGTTCTCAAAATCGAAAGTTGAAACCAGGTCCCTGAAAGATGGATCTTCGGCCGCCACGTCAATTTTAAGCTTCTTCAGGTTCACAGCATCATCAACCGATGGCCTGAAACTGTATGGATTCATATCCAGCGCATAAAAATATTTCTGTGTTTCGCGCAAAGCCATATCAGCTGATGAAAGCTGCATAATCTTACGGGGATATTTTGGCGAAAAACGAATTGAAACACCTCCGTCAACTATATATTTACCTAGCCCCATGGCGATGCTGGCGATGCCGTCTTCTGCCTTTTCGGGAGCTATCGGATAAAAATTGATGGATCGCGCCACACCTGAAAATGAAGGATAAAACCGGTCGCCATATTGTGTGCCGGCAACATGCTGCAATACAACAGCCATTTTTTCCTGGTCGATTACATTGCTGGTTGCAGCCATGTAGGCTTTACTGTCGTGAAAGAAAACCGAAGCATAAACGCTCTTAATGGCATTGCTAACCAATTCGAGTGTAAATCGTTCGTCATCAACCATAACAGGAACCATATATGTCGAATAAACTCCCGCAAACGGCTGATAATGTGAGTCTTCTAGAAGGCTGGACGAACGTACTGCGATTGGTTTTTTGCCAAGTTGAATAAATTTAAGCAGATCATCATGCAGGCGAAGTGGAAGCCTGGCATTTACAAAACTGATAAGTATCTCGGAATCGCTGAGATCGGAAAGCCCGGCATCATAGAGGCTGTTATCTTCCATAAACTCATCGAAAATATCTGTACACAGAACTACTGTCTGAGGGATGTTTATACTTATGTCAGTAAACTTGTCGAACATCCTGTTTCGTTTCACAATAGCATCCAGGAAAGCCAGTCCGCGGGCTTTTCCTCCTATTGATCCTTCGCCGATACGCGTAAAACTGATGTATTCGTCAAAAGTCTCCCTGTCGAACTGGGCAATGATACCACGGGCTTTGTTGAGCCTGTAACCAGCAATAGATTCAAAAATAAATCGCCTTATGTCATCGAGATCGGTAAAATCGCCGGGTCTTACGTCCCTGAAAAATTCAGCCAGCGGGAAAAGCGCCCTGGCAAACAACCAGCGTGACAAATGATTCCTGAAAATATGATATTCGAGCGAAGCATTAGGAACCTGGAAAATACGTTTCTGCAAGGCTTTCAGATCGGGAGCCCGCATTAGCTCGCGATGGGTATCGGGATCGTAAAAAACAAAATCGCCAAACGCGAAATACTCCATCATATAATCGCGAAGTTCCAGCGCCATGTTTTTTGAATTTTTATCAATAAAGCCAACTCCCAGATTATGCGCTACATCCTGATATTTAGAATCTGAAGATTGCAGTACAAAAGGCAGAAAATCCGTTTTTGCACGCACATGGTTCAGGAGTCTGAAACCGGCTTCGGGATCCTGGTGGCCGCCACGTTTGTAGCTAATATCCGAAATAATACCCAACAGATTATTCTCGTATTTGTCAAACAGCCTGACTGCTTCGTCGTAAGTGGTTGCCATTACAAGCTTTGGCCTGCCTCGTTTGCGCATCATTCGCTGATGATCATTCAGGCCTTCGGTCATAAAGGAATTAGTTTGCTGAAATATGATTTTATAAATATTAGGAAGGTAACTCGAATAGAAACGGATGGAATCCTCCACCAGCAATACCACCTGTACTCCCACTTCGAGTGCATCATATTCCACATTCATCTTATCCTCAAGCAACTTGATGATCGCCACCAGCAGATCAGGATTGCCCAGCCAGCTGAACACATAATCGATAATACTCAGATCCTCATTGGAAAGCCGAAGTGTGACTTCGCGCGAAAAAGGAGTAAGCACCACCATCGGTATTGTAGGGTAATTGTGCTTTACATGTTTTGCAACGTCGAAAGAATCAATATCTTCGAGCGTAAGCATGCATATCACCAGATCGATACTATCTGTTTCGAGCACATCCAGCGCCTGTTCTTCCGAAGGCACCTGAATAATCACCGGCGGGTTGCTCAGGTTTAGCGAAGTATATTCATTAAAAATATGTTCGTCAATACGTCCGTCGCTTTCAAGAATAAACGCATCGTAATTGCTGGCAATAAGCAATACCTTGTGTATCCGCTTACGCATCAGTTTGATAAAAGGCGTATCGTCTAAATAATACTTGCGCGAAACTTTCGATAGCAGGGAATCAGTCATGGATCAGTCTAAAAGGTAACAAAAATAGTTATATTTAAGTGGACGGGCAAGTATGATATGAAAATGAGATTGAGAAGTCATACGATGGTCATTCAATTGTCATACGGTGGTCGTCATACAATTGTCAAACAGTTGTAAATCAAGATTATTCATGCAAATCAAAGGTTGAAATTGTTAATATTAGTTGCCAGGCGAACTCTGCATGAGTTTAACGCCCTCTAAACAAAACATGAATTCACCCCATGATTCACATTATTCATTATTCACTATTAAAGGTCATACAGTCGTTATTCAATTGTCAATCTATTGTATTCATGGACAAATGGATGTATTTGTATTAATTCGTGAAACACTTATTTTATGATTAGTGGAATTTTTTAGCCAATCTGTGTGCATTTGCAAAATATTCTTCCCACGGTCACACCTGAAAAATAATACCTTTGCAGGTTTATAACAGATTTGCAGCAATATGAACTTTGATTTTGACAAATTAATTGAAAGAAAAGGCAGCTCATGCGTAAAATGGGACGGGATGGCGAAATTCCTTGGCGCCGGTGAAGCTTTGCCTATGTGGGTCGCTGATATGGATTTTCTGACTCCCGGATATATTACTGAAGCGATCATCAAACGAGCCAATCATGGTATTTTTGGATATGCTTTGCGGGATGAAGGATATTTCACCTCGCTTATGAGTTGGCTCGAACGCCGTCATCAATGGAAAGTGGAGCGCGATTGGATCACCTTCTGCCCTGGAGTTGTTCCTGCTGTAAATATGGCAGTGCTTGCATATACTGTTCCGGGAGATAAGATTATCGTTCAGCCTCCGGTATATTTTCCTTTTTTTACGGCTGTAACCGATCACAACCGCACCTTAGTTTACAATAACATGGTGATGCGTAACGGAAGGCTATGCATGGATTTCGAAAACCTGGAAAAACTGGCTAAAGATGGCGCCAAAATGCTGATCCTTTCCAACCCGCATAATCCGGGTGGCAGTGTGTGGACAAAAGAAGAACTTACACAGATGGCAGAAATCTGTCTGAAATATAATATACTTATCCTCTCCGATGAAATCCATTGCGACCTGGTTTATAAACCATTCAAGCATACGCCGGTTGCCGGTCTTACGAAGGAAATCAGCATGCAGACTTTTACCACCGTTGCGCCCAGCAAGACTTTCAACCTTTCAGGACTTGCCACATCCTCGGTAATCATCGAAAATGAAAGCCTTCGCAAAAAGTTTAGTGACCAGGTTAACCATATGCATATTGGCGGTGGGAATATTTTCGGGAATATAGCATCTGAAGAAGCATATCTTCATGGCGATACCTATGTGGACGAACTTATGGATTACCTTGCCAAAAATATTGAAATCCTGGAAAAGTATATAGCTGAATATCTTCCGAAGGTGAAAGTGACACGTCCTGAATCTACTTTCCTGGTTTGGCTTGATTGCCGCGAGATGAATATGAACGATGATGATCTGAATAAATTCTTCCTGCAAAAAGCCAAAGTCGGAATGAATCCGGGCATTATGTTCGGTTCGGGCGGAGAAGGATTTATGAGAATGAACATTGGTTGTCCGGCCGCGACTTTAATAAAAGGACTTGATCAGATTAAGGAAGCCTTTCTAAATAATTAAGTGAAGGGAAGACTTGGAGAAGGTGTGAAAACGAAATGAAGATATGGGAATAATTGAACATTTGAATAAATGAATAATTGAACAATTGAAGTGACGA
>JBBRYZ010000091.1:0-16275 GCA_038237165.1 Bacteroidales bacterium
ATCACTATTAAAGAGAAACTACTCGCTAAATGTATTGAAATAAAAGAAGATTCCGAAGCCAATGTACTTGCAGCCATGAATGATGCTCAGCAAAGCGCTAACGAATATGGCGCGCCAAGAGACAGGTACGATTCCTTCCGTGCCCAAATGATGCGAAAACGGGATATGCTGGCTCAGCAATTATCCGTACTGGGCGAAGAAATACGTTATCTACGGCAAATAAAACCAGGTACTATTTCTAAAAAAGTAGAAGCCGGTGCATTGGTAATGCTTGACAATCAGATTCTATATGTCGTGGCTGGCATTGGTAAAATTGTGATCAATGATGAAACTTTTTATGTGGTATCACCGGTGGTTCCTTTAGTGGCAGCCATGCAAAACCTGAAAGCCGGTGATTCATTCACATTCCGTGGCACTGCCATGAAAATAATTGAAATCTGCTAAACCAGTTACGATTTATCCCAATAGCTATCGGGAACGACTTACGATTAAACTCCCTAACAAAATATGAATAATCTTGATTGGCAACTGTATGACCATTGTATGACCATTGTATGACAACTTTATGACTATCGACTGACAATCATATGACAACTGCCTGACTATCGCATGACAACAGTCTGACTATCGTATGAACATTAACTTTTTCCCCTTAACTATTAACTTCTCACCCTTACACCGAGAAATCGAAATTATCTTTCTTCGTCTTAGTATATACCTCGCGACTGAAAATATAAAGCCTGGCAGGTTTATGAGCAACTCCTACCTGCTTTTCATTTAAAGGAATCAGGTATTTCATACTCGATATTTTCTTCCTGAAATTACGTTTATCGAATGTAGTGCCAAGTATTACTTCATAAAGTTTCTGCATTTGCGAAAGCGTAAACTTATCGGGCAAAAGTTCGAATCCTATAGGTTTATTCAATAACTCAACCCGGAGATGTTCGAGGGCACAATGTACAATTTCCAGGTGATCCATCACCAGGTTAGTTACTTCATGAACCGGGCACCAACGCGCATTATCACTTATAATCAAATCCGAACTTCGTTGCTCTGATATATCGATCAGCGAGTAATAGGCAATAGTAATTACATGTTCTTCCGGGTGGTCAATCTGCAGGAGCCATTCCATATCGCGGGGCTTTTTTTTAAGCCGGTCGGGAGAGCCAAAGCTTTTTAACTGATTCAGGTAAATATTACTTAAACCTGTATTTTCTTTAAGAATACGGCCTGCTGCTGCATCCAGATCTTCATCCAGACGCATCAAATCGCCCGGAAGCTTTAGGTCTGCATATACAATGTCTTTAGCTGTAAAATTTCTTTCAATCAGCAAAACATTAAGGGATGTAAAGTCAAAACCAAAGACTACACAATCGACTGAAACATTAGGAATTAGTCCTTCTTCCATAAAAAATATTTAAAACCTGAAACGAACAAGGTATGGATGTATAATTCTGTTATAAAATTAAAAGAATTTCCTGGTTTAATCATGATAATTGCTGAATGAATTATAGATTAACAAGTAATTGATAATAAGCTTATTACGTTGTGACTTAAATAGAAAATATCACAATATATTATTTAAGTATCGAAAATTGTCATAAAAAAGAATTTAAAATCATGTAGGTTTGATGCTTAATTGTGTGTTTTGTATTGTCCTCTGATTATTCACAGGTCAAAAATTCAATCCTGTTAAAATCTAAATTCTGTCGTTATAGCCTTAAACAAAAAAAGGCTGTCCTAAAAAGAACAACCTATTTTTATTTGCCATACTCAATATGAGCTTATTTGCGTTTTTCTTTGATACGTGCCTTTTTACCTTTAAGGTCACGCAGGTAGAAAATCCTTGCGCGGCGTACAGCGCCACGTTTGTTTATCTCAATTTTATCAATAAACGGCGAGCAAACAGGAATAATCCTCTCTACTCCAATAGTTCCTGACACCTTGCGTATTGTGAACGTTTCAGTAACTCCTTCGCCCGAGCGCTGCAGAACAACACCCTGGAAAAGCTGGATACGTTCTTTCTCGCCTTCTTTGATTTTGTAATGAACTGTGATGGTATCACCGGCTTTAAAAGCGGGCAATTCATTCTTTACTACAAAATGATCTTCAACGTACTGAATTAACTCCTTCTTACTCATTAGTTTATGTATTAGATGTGCGTTTTCCTCAAAAATGAGTGCAAATTTACGCTAAAAAATTGAAACAAAACAAGTTTGCAACAGTTTTTTTAACATTGCGTTGTTGATAACCTTTGATTTAGCTTTCAACTGCGAAAGTACGATTTAATTTTCTATTTACATAGCCAATTTTAATAGCCGTTAGTTTCTTGTAAACTATTTTAAATTAATACGTTATGAATGATGACAGCCTTAATCTCTACTATATAATCAATACACTTGGCGAAAATGAAGGTGAAGGAATCAACCCTTACCACCGACATTAATTCGGTTTTCGGTTGGTTTGGAAGATGCCGAAATACTTATTCCGGATATTGATAAGAGTATGAAGTATTTATGATGCAAATAAAAATCCTCATGGATTATATAACCATGAGGATTTCTTATTCAGGACTTGAAAAACGATGTTAAAAATACTATCTCTTAGGTTTTAAATGAATCGTAGTTTTTGCCGCTTCTTCAACTTTGGCCTTAACTTCTTCTACCTTTTCTTCTACTTTTTCAACAAACTGAGCTTTGGATTCAGCAACAATTTCATTAGTTTCGACGGCTGGTTCAGCAACAGGATTATTTTTATCATCAGCAAGGCTTCTTACTTTTTCCTCTAGCTTATCAACAACTTCGGCGGCCTTTTCGTCAAATTTCTCGTATGCATCTTCAGCTTTATCTTTGATGCCTTCACCGAATTCTTTCAATTTTCCGGAAGCTTCTTTTGCTACATCTTTCACATCATCAATAACTACCTCAAGTTTCTCGGTTAGTTCTTTGGTGTATTCTTTTGCAGTTTCCATACCTTGGGCAGCTTTCTCTTTCAGTTCAGTTGTTTTTGCAGATGCTGCTTCTTTCAGTTCTGCAACCTTTGGCGCAGTAGATTCTTTGAATTCGGCAGCTTTGGCAGAGGTAGTGTCCTTCAATTCAGCAGTCTTAATAGCTGCTACATCTTTTGAAGTGTTGAATAAATTTTTTAATGAGTTAAATAATCCCATAACATTGTTTTTTAGTGGTTTATAAAAGCGAAATTACAAAATAAATCTGAAAAAGACTAATATGAATTCCTGAATGTAACAGATAGGATAGTTTTATGATTCCAGCATATCGGGTCTTCTGGAGCTGGTGCGCTCAACAGCCTTTTCGTATTGCCATTTTTTTATCTCCTTTTCATTTCCCGATACTAATACATCAGGAACCACCCAGCCCTGGTAATCCGAAGGCCTGGTATAAACCGGCGGAGATAATAAATTGTCCTGAAATGAGTCGGACAAAGCTGATGTTTCATCACTCAGAACTCCCGGCATTAGTCGGATAACTGCATCAACCACAACTGCGGCAGCAAGTTCGCCACCGGTTAATACATAACTGCCAATTGAAATTTCGCTGGTAAAATAATGCTCACGAAGTCTTTCATCGATTCCTTTATAATGTCCGCACATAAGTATCATATTCGTAACCATGGATAATTTATTGGCCATTGGTTGGTCGAACATTTTTCCGTCAGGTGTCATGAAAATAATTTCATCATACCTTCTTTCCGATTTTAATTTATCGATGCAAGCTGCAATCGGTTGGATCATCATTACCATTCCTGCGCCTCCTCCAAACGGGTAGTCGTCAACTTTACGGTGTTTGTTGTCAGAATAATCACGCAAATTATGGATATGAATTTCTGCCAGTCCTTTCGTCTGCGCTCTTTTCAGGATAGAATGATTGAACGGACCTTCGAACATTTCAGGAAAAATAGTTATGATATCAATACGCATGTTAAGCCTTTGTTTGAAAAGCAAAATTACATCATTTCAGTGATCAATTACCGGGTTTTCTCCAACCTGTATCTATGGCTAAAGCTAAGATGATAATCCAGGTTATTATTCCTTTCAGATTAAATATTTGAGATCAAATTAATTCCCGAACATCAATACCATCAGATTTAAAACATAGCAACCTTTTTGATTGTTATATTTGCATAAAATATTCTGACTGATGAAAAAAACAATTTTACTGGCATTCTCATTTGTTTTTATAAACACATTATTTGCGCAGCAACCAGGCTCAGTTATGTATGTAGTGAATTTTAAAGACAAAGCTATCAATAAGAATGCCCCAATCAATCCTGCTTTATTTCTCAGCGATAAGGCCATAGAGCGAAGGTTAAAACAACAAATTTCTTTCGATGAATCTGATATACCTGTTAATGAGCAATATGTATATGAGATATCAAAAACCGGCGCAAGGATACTCACCCGGTCCCGCTGGTTTAATACTGTTGTAATTGAAGCTGATGCCGGTGCTGCAGTTTTAATTCAGGCGCTTCCTTTTATTTCAGGGATGCAACAATTGGGTGCCGCATCCAAACAGGCTAATACCTTAGTGGCTGAAAAACAATATTTTAAAGCTGAGTCGGTAAGTCCATGGATCAATATGAACTATAAAAAGGCACCAGGAGATGTGTATAATTATGGAAATGCATTTAACCAAATTAACCAATTAAAAGGACAATCATTGCACAATATGGGATTCAGCGGACATGGAATGACTATTGCCGTGATTGATGCTGGTTTTAATTCGGTGGATATAATGACATGTTTTGATAGCCTGCGTATTCATAATCAGATTAAAGGTACCCGCGATTTTGCTGTACCAGGTAATAATGTATATGCTACCACCATGAATTCGCATGGTAGCATGGTGCTTTCATGTATGGCAGCAAACAGCAGCGGTAAAATGGTTGGAACAGCTCCAAAAGCCAATTATTGGCTTTTACGTTCAGAAGTTGCCGCAACAGAATCAGTTATCGAAGAGTATTATTGGGTGAGCGCCGCTGAATTTGCAGATAGTGTGGGTGCTGACCTGATAAATTCCTCGTTGGGATATACTACCTTCGATAATGCAGCTACCAACCACATTTATGCCGATATGGATGGCAAAAAAACTGTTATTACACGGGGAGCTGAAAAAGCCGCACAAAAAGGAATACTGGTTGTTAACAGTGCCGGTAATTCGGGAGGAGGAGGATGGTGGTATATTGGCGCTCCGGCGGATGGTGACAGCGTATTTACAATCGGTGCTGTAACTGCTGCCGGGATCAGGTCTTCATTTAGCTCAGTTGGCCCGACTTACGACAGACGCATCAAGCCTACTGTAGCAGCCCAGGGTTCCGGAGCAGCCGTGTTTGCTCCCGACAATACTTCTAATCCTTTTGGCGTATTATCATCGGCAAGCGGTACTTCATTTTCATCGCCCATCATTTGCGGAATTACAGCTTGTCTGTGGCAGGCATACCCGCACTTCACAAATATGCAGGTTATTGAAGCAATTAAAGCTACAGCAAGCCAGGCAAGCCACCCGGATTCATTACTAGGGTGGGGAATCCCAGATTACAGCCAGGCATTATTATTTCTTCCGGTTCATTCTGATCCTGTTGGAAAAACACTAGTACTATATCCTAATCCGGCAACTGACCATGTAACGATAGGTTTTCCTGATCTGGTTACCGGGAAGTACAGCCTCCAGATTATCAGCCTGCAAGGTAAAGTTGTTTATTCCCGGCAACAGGATTTGGGATCGGTACGTAGTATTCAAGTTAATGACATAGCTGATATTCTTGCAGGAATGTATATTATAAAGCTATCGAATGGATCGTTATCCTTCATCGCCAGGATCATTAAAATATAGAGAATATTTTAAATTCATTTTAAACCGGTTCGTTCAGCCGGTTTTTTTTTATTTCAATTTAAGATAATTATCAGGGATATCTCCAATTAAATTTTAATTCACTTTGCTTACTCCGAAGTTGAGGTTTGTGCATTAGCTTTCGTGAATGCTCATTTTGTGTTCTTCAAAAATTGTAAAATAATTAATTCCATCTTCGTTGATTAACTAATGTTTTAAGGCTGCATATATAAAAATTTAATTAGCAACTGTTATATTCATTTAAATTATTAGCCCACAAATATTTACAATGAAATATCAGGATTTTAACCTGTCCAGAATTAAATATTTGAATGCTTGCCGGTTTATACCCGTCAAATTTTGGATTATGAAGAGTTGGAGAGAGAGTAAATTTTAGAGTTTGTTTTTGATTTATAGATTATGAGATAATTCGATTTAAATATCAGAATTGAAAAAAAATAGAAAGAGTAGGAGCAAAGTACATATTCAAATTGTTTCATTTAAACTTAAAGCAGGTTACAATTGTATCTAATTTATTGTTGACATCCGGAAACTAATATTTTACAAATGTGAATATAACTCAATTGACATAAGTAAACACGATAATTACAAAAGTAAATACCATTTTAAGTAATACATAATAAATTAGTATTGAGCACAATATACGTTTGTGATGTTTTTAATACAAATGTGAATATTTACAATTATCAATATTTGTTTTTTGAAACATTTTTATAATTTATATATTATTATAAATCAGCTATATATAATTATTATATGCATTAATACTCCAAGTAAATAAGTATATTGAGAGAATTATTAATTACATTATTTTTTTACTGTAAATAACATCATATTAATATGATATATCACTTATTAGAAGCTATAATTTAAATGTAAACAAATGAAATATCAATTTCATTTTTATTCATTTTTTCTAGTACATAATTAAAAACATAATATTACATTTGTGGTCAGCTTACAAAATACCAGTTTACAAATGAAAGACAGGATCAGTTTACTCATCAAAGCAAAGAATCTGACAGCTGCCCAGTTTGCAGATGAAATCGGTGTGCAGAAGTCAAGCATCTCACACATACTCTCGGGCCGCAATAATGCCAGCCTCGATTTTATTCAGAAAATCCTGTTATGCTATCCCGAAGTAAGCATGGAATGGATTTTGTTTGGAAAAGGTCCGATTTTCAGAAGTGCTGAAACAACAGGTAATGTCAATAATGATGTACATTTAAATGCTGGTCACCCACATGAGTTGCCGCCTGTAGATCTGTTTTCTGATCTCACTACGGATAAGCCAACGGTTTTTCGCACGGAAAACGACTTAAAAACTCAACTGGAACAGGAAGAAAATACACAAACTGAAAATCAGGAAAATCAATTCCAGGCTCCGGAAAAGGAAAGCATAGAATTAAAATCGGAAATAAAAAGCGGGATACCGGAAATTAAAATATTGCGTCAGGACAATAAAAATAACTCCACGAAATCAATATTGAAGATCGTGGAGTTTTATTCGGACAATACCTACAAGGAATTTTTCCCTGTCAATTAATGTCTGTCGAAGTGCGAAAAGTAGAAGTTGGATTCGATTTCTGCATTTTCATCGCTATCGGAACCGTGAACAGCATTTCGCTCAATCGACGAAGCAAATAGTTTGCGAATAGTTCCATCCGCAGCATCAGCAGGATTGGTAGATCCTATTAGTTTACGGAAATCTTCGACCGCATTTTCCTTTTCCAGGATAGCGGCAACAATAGGTCCTGATGACATGAAGGTAACCAAACCGTTAAAGAAAGGTCTTTCTTTGTGAACGGCATAAAAAGCCTCAGCATCTTCCCTGTGAAGCCGGGTCAACCTTAAAGCCTTGATTTTGAATCCGTTTTCAGTAATTTTTTGAAGAATATTAACTGTATTTCCTGCCTCAAAAGCATCAGGTTTGATCATTGTAAATGTAATTTTTCCAGACATAATATTTGAAATTGGTGGAGTTGCAAAAGTAAGTTTTTAATTGCCACAACCTTACCAACATAATGTTTAAATTGGTAATTTTGCAAAAAAAATAATCCTATACAATAAAAGTATCTTGAGCATTTCAGAATCTCCAATTTCCTATTTGAAACAACTCCTTGATGAGAAGACGGATGTGCTTATCACTACGCATTATAATCCCGATGGCGATGCGATAGGTTCCTCACTGGCTTTATATCATTTCCTTTCAACCCAGGGCGTTAAGGCTAAAGTTTTGATTCCAAATGAACTTCCGTCTTTCCTGCAATGGCTGCCAGGAATTGAGCAGGCTGTTATCTACTCGGCAAATCCTGATCATGGTAAAGCTATAATTGCTTCAGCAGATTTGATTTTCTGTATGGATTACAATTCGCTGAATCGGGTTAAGCTTTTTACAGATGAACTCAGAGCATCAAATGCAACGCGCATAATAATTGATCATCATATTCAGCCTGAAAACGAGTTTGATCTTATATTTTCCGTAACGGCTGTTTCGTCAACCGCTGAACTTTTATACCAGATTATTGATGAAGCAGGATTTGCAGACAGCATTACCAAAGAAATGGCTGAATGCTTATTTGTTGGGATTATGACCGATACGGGTTCATTTAGTTATGCCTGTAATCGCCCCGAAACTTTTCAGATAACAGCTAACCTCATTAAAGCAGGATTGGATGTTGAACGGATTCACCGCAAGGTTTACGATACCTATTCCGAAAGCCGGATGAGATTGCTTGGCCATTGCCTGGGAAGTAATATGAAAGTATTGCCGAAATATGCAACCGCATATATTTGGCTCACAAAGGAAGATCTGACAAATTATGATTACCAGCAAGGTGATACTGAAGGAGTTGTAAATTATGCACTCAGCATACAAAATGTCGCTGTGGCAGCTTTGTTTTCTGAGCGGGGCGACCGTATCAGGGTTTCGTTACGCAGTAAAGGAGAGTTTTCGGTTAATGAGTTTGCCCGTAAACACTTTAACGGGGGAGGTCACCGCAATGCTGCAGGAGGAGATATTTTAATGACCATGCCTGAAACACTCGCTTGGTTCGAATCACTTTTACCGGCGTACAGTGATGAAATTCAAAGGTCTCTGGCAAATTATAAATAATCAGGTATGATCAGCGGAATTCGACTAAATGTTTCTTTTTTGATTTTACTCGGTATTATCTCCTGCCAAAATAGCAATAATGTTGGCCAACCCCAAAAACTAAGCCAGGACCAGGTTACCGAAAAATTAGTTGAAGCAAATAAAAATGCCATTGAAATTGAAAATAAACAGATTGATTCCTTAATATCCCGTTCTGGCTGGGAAATGCAGGCAACTTCTACCGGGCTCAGGTACGAGATCCTAAAAAAAGGAAACGGCGCCAAAACAGCCTTCGGAAAATTAGTCCGTATCACGTATGAAGTTAAACTAATTTCGGGTAAATCGGTATACAGTTCAGTAAAAACAGGCCCGAAAGATTTTAAAATAGGCAGTGGTGGCGTCGAAAGTGGACTTGAAGAAGGAATTCTTTTGATAAGTGTGGGCGATAGTGCGAGATTTATCCTTCCTTCGTACCTGGCACACGGATTATCGGGCGACCAGAATCTTATTCCACCTAAATCAACCCTTATTTATAATTTAAAACTCATTGAATTAAAATAACTTACCAATAATTAAAATTAACTGAAACACTAAAACGAAAATGAAAATCAGAACACTAATTACTTTAGGAGCTGTGATCGCCACTTTGATGATCACTTCATGCTCAAAATACCCTGGATTCAAAAAATCTGATAGTGGTATTTTTTACAAATTTTATGAGAAAAGTAAAGACACCCTGAAGGCAACTGAAGGAAGTATTCTTACTATGAGCATAAAGTATCATTTGAAAATTGATAAAAAGGATTCAGTTTTATTCAATTCAGCAACTTCACCAAGACCATTTGAAATTGATCTTAAGAAATCGGAATTTAAAGGTGATATCTACGAAGCATTTGGAATGCTCCATAAAGGTGACAGCGCTACTTTTATCGTAAACGCAAAGGATTTCTTCATAAAAACAGCCAAATACCCCCAGTTGCCTCCAGGTATCGACAGCACTACAGCGCTGTATTTTGATTTAAGGCTTTTGAATTGTGAAACTATGGAAGCTCGTCAGAAAGCTGAAGCAGCCAAAGCTGAAAAATTTAAAAGTGAAGAACCTGCAAAAATTCAGGCATATCTTACTAAGAACAAAGTTACAGCAACACCTTCAGCAACCGGAATATATGTAATAACACAAAACCCGGGCGCAGGACGTGCGATACAAAAGGGTGATTTTGTGAAGATCAATCTGACCGTTTACAACATCGAAGGAAAGAAAATTTTCTCCACACTCGATAAAAATAAACCTATTACTTTCGAATATGGCCAGCCTTTCGATACCAAAGGTTTCGACGAAGCTGTAAGTACTATGAAGAAAGGAAGCAAAGCCACTCTATTAATTCCTTCGTCTATGGCTTTTGGCGACAAAGGTAAAAAGGATATGAGCGGAGCGGACATTATTTCGCCTTTTTCACCTGTAGTTTATGATGTTGAAATACTTGATCTAAAAACCAAAGCTGAAAACGAAAAAGCTCAGAAAGATGAAGCAGCAAATGCAAAGAAAATTGCAGATGAAGCCAAGGCTAAAGAACCTGTTCTTATTCAGCAATACGTAAAAGACAACAAAATTACAGCAAAACCTACCGCTTCTGGGCTATACTATATTGAGACTGTTAAAGGCAAAGGTGCAACTGCAAAAGCAGGTAACAAGCTTAAAGTTCACTATACCGGGAAACTATTCAGTGGTAAAGTATTCGATTCTTCATTGACCAGGCAACCGGTTCAACCATTCGAATTTACACTCGGCCAGGGACAGGTTATTCCTGGTTGGGACGAAGCTTTTACATTAATGAGCGCCGGTGGTAAAGCTACATTAATTATTCCTTCAAAACTGGGTTATGGCGAACGCGGAGCAGGTAGTGATATTTCTCCTTTTTCTCCTTTAGTTTTTGATGTTGAACTGATCAGTATCAGCGCAAAATAAGCATAAAATAATTTTTAAGAAATGAGGTTACCGGGAGGTGACCTCATTTTTTTTTGCGGCTGGCGATAAAAAACGGATTTAAAAGTGATGGTTTGTTGTACTCAACCGGCAAACCGTTTTCAACCTGATCGATGCTGCAACCTGCAAATAAAGCAACAGCATGGCCTGCAGCTGTATCCCATTCCATGGTAGGACTAAAACGCGGATAAATATCAGCTCCGCCTTCGGCAAGCGTGCAGAATTTCAGTGAACTGCCACGGGATACGAATGAAAGCCCGGGATGAGTAGCTTTCAGTTGATTGATAAAAGATTCCGTTTCAGTATTCATATGGGAGCGGCTACCAAGAACCCGGTATCCATCTTGTACTGGGAAACAAGGAAGTTGTTCTGCCTTCGTTTTTATAAAGCTATAGTTCTCAAAATCCATTTCATCCGATTGACTTGTATCCAATCTGAATGAACCAGCCTGACTTCCCCAATAAATAAATTCCAGAACCGGGGCATATATAACTCCAAAGACGGGTTGCTTACCGGAGATAAGTGCAATGTTTACCGTAAAGTCACCATTCCTTTTAATAAATTCCTTGGTGCCATCAAGTGGATCAACAAGCCAGTATTGTTTCCAGTCTTTACGGATTTCATAGCTTGCATGTTCTCCTTCCTCACTTATCAATGGAATTCCTGATCCTGTAAGACCTTCTGCAATAATAAGATGCGCTTTTTTGTCAGCAATTGTCAACGGACTATTATCTGACTTTAATTCAAAGTCAAAAGGTTTACTGTAAACTTCCATAATTGCTTTCCCCGCCAGGAAAGCGGTTTTCAAAGCTGTAATAATCAAATTTTCATCAATAGTCATATTATCTGTTTTTCTTCTTTTTTTCAATCAGTTCCTTGTAACCAATCATTTCGTCGCGCAAACGTGCAGCTTCAATAAAATCGAGCTCTTTGGCTGCTCTCTCCATCGCTTTCCTCGATTGATCGTACAGTTTTTTTAACTGATCATCGTTCAGGTATTTCACAACCGGATCGGCGGCGGCGCTACTGAGAATTTCTTTTTCAACGTAAGCTTTTGGCTCCGTTTTATATTCAATGCTTCCCGAAAGTCCAGGTGCTTCGATGCTTTTGACAATCTGGGTAGGAGTGATGTTATGCTCAGTATTATAGGCAATCTGTATGGCGCGCTTGCGGTTGGTTTCGTCAATTGTTCGTTGCATCGAATATGTCATCTTATCGGCATAAAAAATAACTTTGCTATTGACATTACGGGCAGCACGGCCTGCAGTTTGTGTAAGCGACTTCTCCGAACGAAGAAATCCTTCTTTATCCGCATCCAGAATTGCAACCAGCGAAACCTCTGGCAAATCAAGTCCTTCGCGAAGCAGGTTTACTCCAATCAGCACATCAATGGCTCCCAGCCTCAGGTCGCGAAGTATTTCAACTCTATCAAGTGTATCCACTTCCGAATGAATATATTTACACCGGATTCCAAGCCGGAGCATATATTTCGAGAGCTCTTCAGCCATTCGCTTGGTCAGCGTGGTAACCAGAACGCGTTCATTTTTAACGGTCCTGAGTTCAATTTCATTAAGCAGGTCGTCAATCTGATTGAGGCTTGGCTTTACTTCAATCTGCGGATCAAGCAATCCGGTTGGCCTTATAAGTTGTTCAACAACAACACCCTGCGACTGGTTAAGTTCATAATCCGAAGGAGTAGCGGTAACATAAATTACCTGGCTGAGCAAAGTTTCGAACTCTTCAAATTTCAGCGGACGGTTATCCAATGCCGAAGGCAACCTGAAACCATATTCCACCAGGTTTTGTTTCCGCGAACGATCGCCGCCGTACATTGCCCTTATTTGTGGAACTGTGGCATGACTTTCGTCAATAACCATCAGGAAATCAGAAGGGAAAAAATCGATCAGGCAAAATGGTCTGGATCCTGAAATCCGTCCATCAAAATACCGGCTATAGTTTTCAATGCCAGAGCAATATCCGAGTTCCCGCATCATTTCAATATCGTACGTTACTCTTTCTTCAAGCCTTTTGGCTTCGAGGTGGCGGCCAATTTCTTTAAAATAATCCACCTGCTTCACCATATCGGCCTGAATTTCCCAGATGGCTTCCTTCATCTTTTCTTTTGAAGTTACAAAGATGTTGGCCGGGAATACAGTAATTTCAAACAAGGATTCAATGGTAAGCCCGCTCACCGGATCAAAAGAAGCCAGGCTCTCAATCTCATCGCCAAAGAAAATAATCCGGTAAGCGATATCAGCCGAAGCCGGAAATACATCTACCGTGTCGCCTTTCACCCTGAATTTTCCGCGGGTAAGGTCAAATTCGTTTCTTGAATATAAACTTTCGACAAGGGCATTTAACAGCTTGTTTCTGCTGAGTTTATCACCTTTGGAAATATGAATTACCTTGCTGTTAAAATCATCGGGATTCCCGATTCCGTATATGCACGAAACCGACGCTATAACTATTACATCACGTCTGCCCGAGAGCAATGCCGAGGTAGCGCTAAGCCGCAATTTCTCTATTTCTTCGTTGATGGAGAGGTCCTTCTCGATGTAGGTGTTAGTTACCGGTATGAACGCTTCGGGCTGGTAGTAATCGTAATATGAAATGAAAAATTCCACAGCATTATCCGGAAAAAATTGCTTGAATTCACTATAAAGTTGCGCAGCTAGGGTTTTGTTGTGGCTGAGAACAAGCGTAGGCCGCTGAACCTCCTGTATAAGATTTGCAATAGTAAAAGTCTTACCTGATCCGGTTACACCCAGCAAAACCTGGGCATGATCCTCTCTTACAACGCCTTCGGTCAGCTGCCGGATGGCTTCAGGCTGATCACCGGTTGGAACATAATCGGAGGTAAGATTAAATTTCATTCTTTAGTTAATTATTTAGTATTCTAGTGCATGGTCATAAAATCACATGTCAAAAAGAAAGATATACCTCTCTGTCTTCCATTTTTTTTATTGCGGAAGCATAAATCGTGCAACTACCGGAAAATGATCTGAATAGTCTTTTTCGATAGTTCTCTGTTCTATGGCCTGTAATGCCCGGGAATGAAAAATGTAATCGATCCGCAAAAACGGAAGCATTTGGGTATGTGTCTGACCCAAGCCTTTTCCGGCATTCACAAAAGCATCATCCAACTGATTACTGATTTGCTTGTAACTGTATGAAACCGGTGTATCGTTAAAATCGCCGCAGAACAGAACCGGGTAAGGTGATTTCCTTATGTATTCCGTAACTGCTTCAATCTGGGCTGCCCGCTTGATGTATGCAAACTTCATCTTACTTAAAATTGACCATGACCCTTTTTTAATCTGATCGTTGGGAGGAGGCGAAGTAGTAATTTCGCTTACAAAATTATAGTCTTCTTTTCCGAATTTAATGGATTCGAGATGCAGGTTTATAATCCGGATGGTATTTTTTCCAATGCTGACATCGCAGGATTGGCAAAAATTAACTTTGCTGTTGGGGAATTCCAGTTTATAGGTTTTAATAATTGGGTATTTGCTAAAAATTGCCAGGCCATAGGGCAATCCTTCATTTTCCTTATGGATAAGCTCTACGTCCCTGTATTTGTATCCGGCTTTCTGGCAAATACTGTCAGCAAAATTCGCATGTTTCCCGGCCCCGCTGTAGTATTCCTGCAAACACAGGATATCAGGCGATTCAGACTTTAGCAACTCAAAAATAGCCGATCTGGTCGATTTGCTTGATTCGCTGCGCCAGTTATAAAGATCGAATAAACGCACATTATATGTCATAACTTTGATGCTATTCTCAAATGCAAGCTTTTTGTCTGCTCCCGAAAATTTCACATAAGTCGTAATCTGCTTATATCCTAACAATATGACAATGAGGGATAATAAGAAATATCGCTTCAGGAAAACCAGCCAGAATAATACAAAAAAGATATTGATCAGTAGAAAAACCGGATAAGCAAACCCGGCAAAAGCCATAGGCCAGAATTTGACCGGTGAAATATATAAGGACAGGTAGGAACATAAAAGCAGGCAAATAAAGAAAAGATTTACTACTACCATCAGTTTGGTGGCGAGAGACATCTTTCCCTTAGTTTTTTTTACCGCTTTTTTCTTTTTTACTGCCACCTGGTTGTTAATAAATTGAATCGATAATTTCAGTATTCATTACTGGTTTTTGCTGCTGTTGAACAGAATCTCTTTTTCTTCGGCCGACAAACTAGAGTAACCACTACGAGATATTTTGTCGAGTATATGATCGATTTTTTGCTGTTTCTGCACTTTTTGCCGGTTGTATTCATCATCATTAAGTGGCCTTCCCTTACTGTGTACTTTATGCAATTGTTTCCGCTTTAAAGGATCCATAAACAATGATTTTAAACGGATTAAACCCAATCGCATAGCTACATCCTTCCGGATAAATAAAATAAATAAAGCGCCCGAAATCGCTCCGCCGATATGTGCAAAATGTCCACCTGCATTCCCCGACCTGATCATAAGCACATCCAGAATTACATAGAAAATTGCTATATGCTTGATTTTTATAGGTCCGATAAATAGCATATTCACAGTGTAATCGGGCACGAGAACCGCTGTAGCTATGGTTATTGCCATTACCGAAGCAGAAGCTCCTATAGTGGAGGATAAGGCAATGGTATCCTGAAAAAGCGGGAAAATATTATATGCAAGGATAAAAGTTAATGCACCGGAAATTCCGCCAATAAAATAAAGCGAGTATATTTTGCGACCAGGCATAAATTCCATAAAAATCTTGCCAAACCAGTAAAGCCATATCATATTGAAAAACAGGTGCCAGAATCCTTCCTGAACAAACATATATGTTATTATGGTCCAGGGTTTTTGTATCAGGTTTGGAATTGCTGCCGGCACTCCGATCCATTGAATCACAATATCCAGCCAGATCTGATCGCCGCCGCTTCCTGAAGGTGAAGAAAGTAGTCCTGCAAGCTGCAGTAGCTGAAGCACAAACCATACAGCCAAATTCACAATAATTAATTGTGATAGTGCTGGTTGCATACGCAGCATACTTCTTAATCTGTCGCCCGATGAATGGTTGTAATTGATCACCACTTATTAAATTAATTTATACCTGCAAGTTTTCAAAATCCGTATTATCTAAAACGTTGGAATCTTTTCTTCTATTGCTGCATATAGTCTGGCCTGTTTCCGCCGGATTTCTTTTTCCAGTAGAGGATAAGAAAGAAGCCAAACAGCATTCCTCCGAGATGAGCAAAATGTGCAACTCCGCTGTTTGTTTCATAAAATCCTGAGAACAACTCGATTGCACCGAAAATAACTACAAACCATTTAGCCTTCATTGGAATGAAA
>JBBRYZ010000092.1:0-16057 GCA_038237165.1 Bacteroidales bacterium
AAAGGGGGACGGGGGGACTGGGGGACAAGGAGACTTGAAGACAAGGAGATGGGGAGACGGTAGTCAAACTCTTCAAACTTGAAAGGTTCAGGCATACGTTTTGTCGCCCAGTGGACCCTTTTCCACCTCCTTAAAATCTTCTTTATCCTTTAGTAGCTTAAAAACGATATTCTTGTATTTTTTGGCAGAATATTTTATATAAGGTTTTAAAATATCGAATAAAGAACAAGGAATCATGAAGGTAGAAGTTAAGAGCCTTTACATTGATCTTAGATTTCCACCATAGAATTGTAAGCTTGACTTTTTTACTTCATAATTCAATATTCCTTGTTCGTTATTCATTATTCAAATTCTTTGTTATTCTGGCTTGTCCAGGTTAGGAACTGTAAAATGAACCGAAGTACCTTTCCCTAATTCACTTTCGATCCAGATTTTACCACCATGTTTTTCAACAAATTCCTTGCAAAGCAACAATCCCAGCCCTGTACCGGTCTCCTTACAAGTGCCGGTTGAAGATTTGCCTTCTCCTATCCGGAATAACTTTTCAAGGGTATTTTTATCAATTCCTAATCCGTTATCACTTATAGCTACAATCACCGCTTTCAATTCTTTCCTGGCTGAAATAACAATTCTACCATGTGGTTGTGTAAATTTTATGGCATTGGAAATTAGGTTTCGCAAGGTGGTCTTAATCATTGCGCGATCAGCCAAAACAGTAATATTATCAGGTAAATCCCGGTCAATCGAAATTGATTTCTGGTGTGAAGCATCAATAAGTGTTTCAATTGTTGCATCAATAAGTTCGGCAATTTGCATGTTTTCAGGATGAAACTCCATGCGGCCGGTTTGCGAACGCGACCATTCCAGCAGGTTCGTTAACAAGTCCATTGCCCTCCACGAACTATTATGTATATATTTGGCATATTCCTCAACCCCATCGTAATCTCTTGCATGTATTTGCTCCACCAATATTTCACTGTATCCTATAATGCTATTGAAAGGCCCTCTGAGATCGTGTGAAATTATGGAGAAAAATTTATCCTTACTGGCATTAAGTTCGCGTAAACGAATTTCACTTTGTTTCAGGTTTTCGAAAATCTGTTTCTGTTCTGTAATATCGGCAACTGATACAAAACATAGATTTTCGGTATCCGTAATTATACCTTCGAAATGTAAAAAAAGACTTTGGTTATTATCGCGGGTGAACCTTGATTCACATGATTGTTTGCTACCTGACTCGAATATTTTATTAAAAAAGTCTGCAATTATTTCACGATAATCATTCGTAATAAAAGATTTGACCTTCCTGTTAACCAAAACTGAACGATCCTTGCCAATCATGGCGGCAGCGCTGTAATTAAGTTCAATAATTTTACCTTCACGATTGATCTTAAAATATCCCAACGGTGCGAAATCGAAGAAGGCTATGTATTTATTTGATATTGTTTCCGCTTTTTCATTAGCCTGGATTAATTCATCATTCTGCATTTCCAGTTCTAATTTGTGAACCTGCAGTTCGTGCAAAAGTTTCAACGAATCTGTTTCTGTAATTGCTTCGGATTTTTCTTTCCGCAGCATAAGTTTATCTTCCGCTCTTTGTTTCAGCAAATCTGCCTGTTGCGTATTCGAATTATTTCTTTTCATTTCTGAGGTATATTAAAATCATAATAAAATATTTTATGAATAAAGTACGACAAGTTGGTTCTCGAATAATTCAGATTGACAATTATACAGAAACAGAAGAATAAAAAACAGTTCTATTCCGGCTACATGTAAGTCTATAATAAACAGAAACGGATTTTGGTTTATTAATCACCTCCTATTCTGCAAATTTATAAAATATTATTTTTGAATTGTGGAATTCAGTATGTATTCAGTTACGGGGTTTAATGATTTCAGGGTTACAGTGTTACAATTTCAGGCGAGGACAATTTCCAGGGTCCAACTCGTGCAGTTATGTAGTCCCCGTTTCACGGTGCAGGCTGTGTAATCCTGCCTGCTCTTTCACTCTTCACTTTTCACTTTTCATTTTTTGTCATCCTGAGCGAAGTCGAAAGGCACTTTTCACTTTTTAAGTCTTACTAATTCTGGTACCAATTGTTATTATTCCCGAATTTGATCCTTTGTCATTGGATAGTTTGTGTGCTGTCCATTCAATTTCCATTTCACTTCCGTCGGCTGCTTTTACATTGTTTATAAACTTATTGGGAATTGCACCCGCCAATAGTTTTTTCAGTTCTGCAACTACCTTTTTACGCGATGCTTCGGGGATAAATAAATCAACATATTTTTTCCCAATCACCTGGTCACGTTTAAATCCAAAAAGTTTTTCGGCCACAACGTTAAACTCGATTACCAGGCCTTCGTCCGACAATCCAAGCACAACATCAGATACGGCATTTAAAAGCGAACGAAGCATATTCTGTGTTTCCATCAAGTCAATTTCAAGTTTTTTCGATTTTGTAATTTCTATAAATGTGATTACCAGGCCATCAATTTTATCATCGAAAGTACGGTATGGCATAATGCGTACAGTAAACCAGCGCCCGTCGCGGGTGATTACAATTTTTTCGGCATACACCAGTGTGCGTAATACTTCGCGGGCATCAGCATGCATTTCGGAATAATCCAACTCGGTAACCTGATCGGTAAAAAGTCTCCCTATATCGCTTTTTATAAGCTTGAAAATCTTGGTAGCCGGGTCAGTAAACTGCCTTATTTTCAATTCCTTATCGAGAAATAAAGTAGCTACTTCAATGCTATTGAGGAGGTTGTTCATATCGTTATTCACGCGGGCGGCATCTTCAATTTTGCTCTGTAATTCAACATTTACGGTATGAAGTTCTTCGTTGAGGCTTTGCATTTCTTCTTTCGAAGTGGTAAGTTCTTCGTTAGTGGACTGTAATTCTTCGTTGGTCGATTGTAATTCTTCATTGGTCGATTTGAGTTCTTCCTGCGAAGTCTGCATTTCCTCGCGGGTACTTTGCAGTAGTTCTTTCACACCTTGCAGTTCAAGTTCCAGCCCGTCCTGTACGACAGGGCGCCTTATTTTTCCTTTCACTATTTTTGATGGCATGAACTCTATTTCAGACAAATTGCTGAAAATCACCAGTATCTTGCCCCTCAGCTGCATAGGATTTTCAATTTGCTGAATTGTAACATTAACGATGGAGGTTCTGCCGTCGGCTACAATGCTGAGATTGTGCAAAATCGTCTTATCGAAATTCTGCACAACTTTGCGAAAAACGGCAGGCAGTTCGTTACGGAGGCCTTCGCGAGCCATGGCAAACAAGTTCATATTCGCCTTTCCTGCAGCTGGTTCAAGGTATTTGCCCGTGCTGCCTGTTATGTAAAGAATGTCGCCCTGGTTGGTTACTAATACGCTGGCAGGCGAAAACTGCTGCAACAACAATTGATCGGTAAGATTTTGAAGGTTTTCGGTAACATTAACAGGCTTCTGGATTTCGGTAATGCCAGGCCTGGAATGAGTAAAGGCACTGGGGAAGTCAAAAAGATCATCTGTTTTAAGTGTGCCTGAGCGCTGGTAAATACGTAATTTTGAGTCAATCACCGAGAACAGATCCGTCTGGCTACCGTTGGTTTCGGCACTGCCGAGTAAAAGAATTCCTTGTAAGTTAAGGCTGAAATGAAAAAGCGCCAGCAGTTTTTTCTGCAAATCAGAGTCAAGGTATATTAGCAGGTTGCGGCACGAAATAATATCGAGCTTGGTGAAAGGCGGATCTTTAATCACATTCTGCGGAGCAAATACTACCATCTCGCGTATTTGCGCATTTACCCGGTACTGATCGTCAGATTTTATGAAATACCTCGAAAGCCGCGCTGCGGACATATCGCTTACTATGTTAGCAGGATAAACACCTTTGCGTGCCTTTTCAATAGCGACACTGTCGAGATCGGTAGCAAATATCTGCAAGGTAATATTTTTGCCGGCATTTATTTTTTCCATGGCTTCCTTAAAAACTATAGCCAGAGAATATGCTTCCTCGCCGGTAGAGCAACCTGGTATCCAGGCCCTGAGCACATAGTTGTTTGGCAGCCTGGCAATCATCGCGGGTAACACATTATCTGTTATAGCTTCCCAAACATTACTGTCGCGAAAAAATCCGGTTACCCCTATCAACAGCTCTTTGAAAAGTATTTCGCCTTCAGCCGGGTTTTCCTGCAGGTATCGTACATATGTTGCTATGTGGTCAATCTGGTGAATACTCATCCGGCGTTCGATACGCCGATAGACGGTATTCTTTTTATACTCTGAAAAATCATTGCCTGTTTGCGCGCGAAGGAGTATTATTACTTTTTCGAGGGCGCTTGTGTCTTTTTCTAGTTCCTGCCTTGCCGCGGACCGTGATGGTAATTTAAGTGTGGCAATAAGTTTAGATGGCAGTTCGTTTGCAGGTGCAACTATATCAACCATTACTGCTTCCATTGCCGATTGTGGCATGCTGTCGAATTTGGCCGATGCAGGATCCTGCACCAGCACCATGCCAGCTTTTCCTTTTATTGCTCTTAAACCTGCACTACCGTCCGAGCCCATACCCGATAATATAATGCCAATGCTTTTCTCCAAACGATCGTCGGCCAGCGATTGGAAAAAGAAATCTACGGGAAGGCGTAATCCACGGGTTTCAATTGGATCGAACAAATGCAAAACACCTTTCAGAACGGACATGCTTTTATTGGGCGGTATTACATATACACAATCAGGCTTAACTTTTAAACGGTCAGTAACAGTTAATACCTCCATCCTTGTTATGCGTTGCAGAAGTTCACGCATTATACCCTTATGATTGGGGTCAAGATGCTGTATTATCACAAAAGCCATACCGCTGTCGACCGGCATATTTTCGAAAAACTGTTCGAGCGCCTCCAATCCGCCAGCCGATGCGCCGATACCCACTATGGGAAACTGAGCGGGCTTTGAATTTTTCGGAGGTATTATCAAGGAATCTGCCGTCTCTGGAACTGCTATTTGTGGATTGGATTGTTTTTTCATAAAAATTATCTCATAAAATGATTAATTCCATTTTGCCTGTAAACTTCCCGCTAATATAGTAAAAAGATAGAAATGTCGCAAGCCAGGTGGTGAACTAAAAAGTGTGAACTGCCGTAAAACAGTCAGTGGAATACGGCATTCAAAAAATCATTATTAAACTGATATTATGGTATTTAGAAGTATTTTATTCACAACGAATTATTAAAATTCATTTGTTGCAATATATGAAATATACAGGCTCGAAAAACAGAACTAAACAAATTGATTTCAGCAGTGGATTTCTCTGTTTACACCTCACCCCGGCTCCTTCTATTGAAGGAAAGGGGTAACTAAAACTACAGGATTTGTTTTTTGAGTCCAGAATACCGTATATTTCGGATCATTTGCGGGGTTTCGCCCTCTCCTTTTTCCAGAATTGGGTGGCGGGGAGTGAGGACAAAAAAAAATCATATCAGCTTATTCTTCTGTTGGTAAATTCGAAAAATAAAGTAATTTTAACGGTTGAATAAATATCGTAAATTTAGATCAAAATAAAAATACGAATAAAAGCAGTTGGCATTCCCCTTCCACCAAACGATTAAGTCGTCTCACGCATTAATGGAATTCACTGAAAACATACTACAAAAACGATTTCAACTGAAACAAAAAGTACAATGAAAATTGAAAACAGAGTAATACTGCTGGTCGAAGACAATGCCAGCGATGTAGAACTTACCAGGCGCGCCTTACTCAAAGAACACATCATGAACGAGGTTGTTGTTGCTGAAGACGGACAGGAAGCGCTTAATTATATTTTTGGCGAAGGGAATTACGCAGGCCGAAATGTGGCACAACAACCATCGCTTGTTCTACTCGACATCAACCTGCCAATTATAGACGGAATCGAAGTGCTGCGAAGAATAAGGAAAGACCCACGAACTCACCGCCAGGTCATAGTTATCCTGACTTCGTCGAAGGAAGAGCAGGATATTATTAAAAGTTACGACCTTGGAGTTAATAGCTATATTCGGAAGCCGGTAGATTTTAATCAGTTTTCGGAAGCCATTAAATACCTTGGCTTATACTGGCTGGTAATCAACGAACCTCCACCTTCAAGATAATATTACATGGATAAACCACTGCGCATACTTATTGTTGAAGATAACAATAGCGATGTTGAAATAGAGAAGCGGCTTCTCAGTAAGGCAGGAATAACCTTTGTGGACAGGATCGTTGAAACGAAGGAAGATTTTATTACAGAACTGGTCGAATTTAAACCCGATTTGATTCTTTGCGATTATTCAATGCCCAGGTTCGATGGAATGAGAGCAATACTGCTGCGTAAGGAACTGGCTCCGCTTACTCCTTTTATTCTGGTTACCGGCTCGATGAATGAGGAGGTTGCAGTTGAATGTATGAAAGCCGGCGCTGATGATTATGTGCTGAAACAAAACCTTATCCGCCTGGTTCCGGCCATTAAGGCAACACTCGAAAAAAAGGAAGGTCTACGTAAACGCCTTGAAGCCGAAGCAGCGCTTCGTATCAGCGAAGAACGGTTCCGGCAGGTTGCAGAAATTGCAGGCGAATTTATCTGGGAAACTGATTCAACAGGCATTTATACTTATGTAAATAAAATCATTGAGAGAATACTCGGGTATTCACCTAACGAAGTAATAGGGAAAATGCATTTCTATGATTTTTTTGAACCCGAAATTGCCGAAGGCGTAAAAGCTATTGCGCTTAAGGGATTCTCAGAAAAAACCGGAATCAGGAATTTTGAAAATTCCAACCTTCATAAGCACGGACATACCGTAATATTATCCACCACAGGGATGCCTATTTTGGATGAAGAGGATAACCTGCTTGGTTACCGAGGAGTAGATACCGACATTACCGAACAAAAAAAAGCTGAACTGGCGCTTCGCGAAAGTGAAGAACGCTTCAGGAACCTATATTCGAATATGGGAGAAGGTGTTTGCCTCCAGAAACTGGTTTTCGATCCTGTTGGCAGGGTGGTGGATTACAAAATTGTTGGAGTAAACCATAAGTATGAAAGCATTTTGAATCTTAAAGAGGAAGATGTCGTAGGGAAACTTGGATCGGAAGTGTATGGAACATCTATTCCGCCATTCCTGTTTAAATATCAGAATGTAGTAAGCACAGGGATCCCTTATACTTTTGAAAGCTTCTATGCCCCTATGAACAAGCATTTCATGATATCCGTATCTCCCTGGGATAAGGATGGGTTTGCTACCATTTTTGCCGATATAACCGACCGCATACAGGCAGAAGATATTCTGAGAAAGGAACGATTGACGCTTCGTACACTTATTGATCATATCCCTGATGCCATCTACGTAAAAGACGCTGAATGCCGCAAGGTTATTACCAATCCTGCCGATCTCGAAATAATCGGCGCAATTTCTGAAGCTGAAATATTAGGGAAAACCGATCTTGAAATATTTCCGGGTGAAGCCGGACAACGGTGGCATACCGATGATGTTGCCGTAATAAATACAGGACAACCAGTTTTGAACCACGAAGGAGATTTTATTGACGCCAAAGGAAACCATCGTTGGCACCTTACTTCCAAAATACCTTTAACAGATGAAATGGGAGTGGTAACGGGTTTGGTCGGCATAGGGCACGACATCACAAACCGTATAATTGCCGAAGAGCAGATAAAACAAAAAGTGAAGGAACTGGCTCTGTCTAATGATGAACTCTCCCGTTTCAACAGGCTGGCTATAGGCAGGGAGATGCGTATGATTGAACTTAAGCAGCATTGCAACCGCCTTGCAGCACAATTAGGAATACCTCCTCCTTATAACCTCGATTTCCTGAAACAGGAACTTGATCATCTGGGTGAAAATGTTACTAAACCGCTTGATACCAGTAACATAATTAAAAATATTGATTCAGACTCAGAGTGAAATTAACGTATTTTATAAATCAGCAACTTCATTTAAATACCCCTTTTCTTTATTTTGTTCTTTGTCTGCCCGTAAAGGGTTGTAGCCCCATTTGCAGTTCTTTTAAAAAATACAAAGATGCTTGTGGTTCTTTCAACTACACAACTTATATACTTTCAGCTACAATTAAAGTGTACTCTCAGCTATAGCTATATTTAAATTCTTCTTATATATTTGCGTAACCAATTGGCTTATCCGAAACCTTTGAAAGAATATAAGATTCGTTATTGGAGACAGAAAAAATATTTGAGTCTGGTTACAAATTAAAGTCAAACATGGTTTCATAACATCATTTTCATGAATAAGGATGTAAAAGCAGAAACAATTGACAAACTTCATCGCGAAAATGAAGAGCTGCGCTTATGCCTTTCCGAATCGCAGTCTGCGCTTAATGCGATCCGGAATATACGTGAAGATTCACTCGCAGAATATAGAGTTGGTATAGGAAACATAATTTCGTCGTCACTGAACGAAACTTCGGCGCTGACTTTTTTTGAAAAAATGCGGGAAGGCGCGATTTTACTTTCACCGGAAGGAAAAATAACGTATTGTAACAGTCATTTTGCCAGGCTCATGAATTCGACGGTTGCTAAGGTAATAGGCTCAAACATCGATTATTATATTTCGCGTTCATCACCGTTTAAGCTTGATACTCTTATAAATTCCCGCCATTGGGGTATGGAATATGTAAATATTTTATTTCAACCCGAAGGTCATAATCAGACTATTCAACTGAGGCTTTCGGTAAACACACTCTCCAACAATGAAACAGCAGGTGAAATCGGTATAATTGCAACGGATGTATCGGTATATAAGCAAATAGAGGATGATCTGCGCGAAGCTCACAATACGCTCGAGAAAAGGGTAGCAGAGCGCACCGCTAACCTGGCAAAGGCTAATGAGGATTTGGTAAAAGCACGTATTGCAACCCTTAGCATGATGGCTGACAATGTGGATGTGATGAATGAACTTGAGGTCACAAATGCAAAATTGTTGAGCGAAATAGGCGAACGCAGGAAGTCGGAAATAAACCTCGAAGAAGCGAATGAACAACTCAGGGCTCTCACTTCGCGCATAGTTACCGTTCGCGAGGACGAAAGAGCGGCACTGTCGCGCGAAATCCATGATGAGTTAGGTTCGGCGCTAACAGGTGTAAAAATGGGGCTTATGCATATAAAACGCAGCCTTCCTGGGGATGAAAGCAGCAAGGAATATACTCAAATTCATGAGGTACTTTCGTCGATGACAAATATTATTGATGGCACTATCCGTATGATCCGTAAAATTATTACTGATCTGCGACCTGAGATACTTGATATGGTTGGATTGGCAGAAGCGCTTCAATGGTATGCCGGAGAATTTGAAAAAAGGACCAGCATTTCGATACAGTTTACCGTATTCCCCCGAAAATTCGATCTTGCTAAAAAACAAACGACCGAACTTTTTCGTATCTTTCAGGAAATATTAGCTAACATCGCCAAACATTCGGGCGCTTCGAAAGTAGTAGTTTTTTTGAAAAAAGAACAAACACTTGTTACTTTAAGGGTTAAGGATGACGGAATCGGGATAAAAGAATCGGATATGGCAAACAAAAACTCTTTTGGGATTATAGGCATACGCGAACGCGCAAACCTTATGGGTGGAAAGATGCATATTAAAGGCTTAGCGGGCAAGGGAACTACCATAAGTGTGGAAGTTCCGGTAATTGAAACTGTAGAATAAAATTTGTTTGAGGGTTTGAAATGTTTTAAGGGTTTCGTGGTTGAAGAGTTAGTAATTGTTTGAAGAGATTAAGTTAACACGAAAACCAGGCAACATTGAAACCCTTCAAACCAGAAACCTTCTTTCAAGAAACGCTTCAAACCCTTCAAACAAAACAAACATAGTCAACTTTATAAAATATTGCATTATGATCAAAATTCTCATAGTTGATGATCATGCTATCGTTCGCGAAGGCTTGAATCGCATTATTCAGTCTGAACAGGATATGTATGTGGCGGGTATGGCAAAAGACGGTTCAGAAGTGATAAGGCTTATGCTTGAAAATGAAGTTGATGTGGTAGTTCTCGATATATCGATGCCTGGCAAAAGTGGGCTCGATATGATTAAAGATGTGAAACAGGTTCAGCCTTTGGTGAAGATCCTTATGCTGAGCATGTATCCCGAAGAGCGGTTTGCCATGCGTTCCATCAAAGCGGGGGCTTCCGGTTATCTTACCAAGGAAATGGCGCCCGAAGAAATTGTAAATGCTATACGGACTATCCATTCGGGCCGCAAATACATAACCTCCGCCCTGGCCGATATGATTGCGGACGAGCTTCAGAATCCTTCGGAAAAAGTTCCTCACGAATTGCTTTCGGATCGCGAATTCGAAGTATTGTGCATGCTTGCTGTTGGTAAACCGGTTGTTGAAATAGCTGCCGTGCTCTCATTAAGCGAAAGTACCGTGAGTACATATCGCATGCGTATTCTCCAGAAAATGGGTCTGAAAACCAACTCCGATCTTATCCATTATGGAATTGAGCATGGGCTTGTTGATTAAGTGATACTCAGAGTTTCAAATTCCAAGTCGCAAATTCCAAATACAAAGTTCTAAAACCATATTACCGGTTTGCTCGAAATTTGTATTCCAGGGTTCTCTCCCTTGGGTGAGATGTCCGAAGGACAGAGGGGTTTTTTCTAAGCTCCAAATCGTAAATCATAAATCCATGATTCCCAACTTAAAAATCCTCGTGTAGTCCTTTCAACTACATCATTTAGAGTGATTCGTTTACAAATTAAGAGTGCTTTCATCTATAGACAGGCCGGGTTACTCCGGCTACTTTTGTTATGGTAATTCAGATAAAAATGCTGTTGGATGATTTTAAAAAAAAGTACCATGAAAATCGTACAGACAACCTGAAGTTGAAATTTCAGGAAATAACAAACTAAACATTGATGAAGAATCGCACCCAAATTAAACAAACCCAGGCGTTGGCAGATAAAAAAACGGATGAGATGAACAAGAAAATAAAAGCGGCTTCTTCAACTGATATTCACGAAAAGATGAAGGTGCCTGCATTAACAGAAATTGAAAGTAAATTCCCCACTGAACCTCTTATTCCATTTGTTGCGCCTCAACCGGAATCAAAAAATGCACATATAAACCCGGAGAGCAATCATAAAATAAAACTAAATTCTCACTCCATTGAACATTATATCCCGACAAATTTGGATGACTACACCAAAAGTATGCCCCCCAAAAAAGGAAATAGAAAAAAATCAGCTGCGACAATAAGAAGTATGCGATCGGATCATTATATCAAGGAGTTGGAAGTTTCGACCGTCGAAAGCAGGATTTGGGATGAGGAACTATACGCCACCCGAATTGCCACTTTAAGTATGATGGAGGATGCCGTGGAAGCAAAAAAATCACTTGAAATCACCAACCTCAAACTACTGGAAGAAATTACAGAGCGTACCCGCTCGGAAAAAATACAGCAGGTGCTTTATGCCATTTCCAATGCTGGGCTCATATCAGGCAATATAGATGAAATGATCACCATTTTCAGAGAACAGCTTGGGAAATTGCTCGATACAACCAATTTTTATATTGCCTTTTATAACGAAGCTACAGGAATGTTATCTTCATCCAACGCCAGCGACGAAATGGATTCTATCGATACCTGGCCGGCTGAAAAATCGTTAACAGGCCTAGTGATACAGCAAAATAAATCACTGCTTATAACTGCCGATGAGATAAAAAAACTGAATGAAGACGGGATTATAAACATTGTTGGCACCACTCCTATGGTATGGATGGGTGTACCTTTACAGGTTGATGGAAAAGTGACAGGAGCATTTGCAATACAAAACTATCGTGATATAAATGCTTATACTTCAAGGGATATGGATATGCTTGAATTTATATCCAACCAGATAAGTATCTCAATTGAGCGTAAGAAAAGTGTGCAGGATCTGAAGGCGGCACTTATGAAAGCTGAAGAGAACGACCGGCTGAAAACAGCATTCCTCCACAACATTTCACACGAAATCCGCACCCCTATGAATGCGATCATTGGTTTCTCGGGATTTTTAAATGATCCCGACCTTAAACAGGAAGACATGCACGAATACACAGAAATTATTTGCAATGCCAGCCACCAGTTGCTATCAATCATTGAGGATATAATAAATATTTCGACGGTAGAAGCCGGACAGGAAACATTACGTAACAAGGATACCAATCTCAACACATTATTAATTAACCTTGACAAACAGTTCCAGGCTAAAATCAAAACATCTGATATCGAACTTCGTTTATGCATGCCATTGCCTGATGAATTATCCCAGATTATAACTGATGAAACAAAACTCATGCAGATTCTCACAAACTTGCTGAATAATGCATGCAAATTCACGAAGAAAGGCCTGGTTTCCTTCGGATATGAATTAAAAGCCGGAAATCTTGAATTTTACGTGGAAGATACTGGCATAGGGATTGCACAAAACATGCACACCGCCATTTTCGACAGGTTCAGACAGGCCGATAGTACAATTGCAAGGGAATTCGGAGGTACCGGATTAGGGTTATCCATTTCAAAGGCCTATGTTGAATTACTCGGAGGGAAAATATGGCTAACCTCCAAGGTAGGCTCAGGAAGCACATTCCGCTTCTCAATACCTTTCGTACCGGTACATTCAATAAACAAATCTAACGAATTTTCGAATGAATTTGTAATGATAAAGCCTGATGCACAAAAAGTAATACTTATTGCTGAAGACGAAAAATACAATTACATGCTTCTGAACGAAATGCTGAAAGGGGTGAATGCCAGAATTATCTGGGCTCATAACGGTTTAGAAGCGCTGGAAGTTTGTAAATCACAACAAAATATCGACCTGATATTTATGGATTTGAAAATGCCGGTTATGGATGGTTTTGAAGCTACCCAGGCTATCAGAGGATTTTTTCCTGACATCCCAATCATTGCCCAGACTGCATATACCAATGAGAAAGAGTGGCAGAGAATATTCGAATGCGGTTGTAATGATCTGATTACAAAACCATTTGATGTCAACCTGTTCAAAACTATTATCAACAAGTACCTGTCTGCTACTGAGCCTGCAACAAAGGGCTTGCGCCATTCATAGAAAGGGATAGTTATAACTACATAAAAAAACACGACGAGTTTAAGATTAATTATTCGATTACGGATAACAGCTCTATCCATAATTTAAAAATATTTTATAAACCTATTGGCCGAGGAATTGTAATTGATTCAAATTCATTAAGCTCGGATATCCTGTAATTGGGTTTAAAAGAATCAAATGTTCCATTGTTCAAAGTTAATTGTTCAGGATTTGTGCAGAGTTCAATGTTCAAAAGCCAGCTTTCATTGAGTAGTTTGTATGGTTTGTGATCCGGCTTTAGAAAATCAAAAAAAAGATCTTTGCTTATCCAGCTAAATATAATATAACATTGATTTATTGGTACTAAGTAATATATTTGTCCAACTGTTCAGAATCTGAACTTCTGAATTCATTATTCGATTTCTAACCATTATAACAGATAAATATGAAAGCAACGCTACTCGTGGCTGTATTTTTCTCAGCCCAGTTTTCAATGATCGCCCAAAATACATTTTTCCCGCCTAAAACTCCTGTTCACGCTGTAACCGATAACATGCACGGTGTGCTGATCACCGATGAGTACCGTTGGCTCGAAAACAAAACCGATCCAGCAACCATCAGCTGGACAAGAGCGCAGCATGATTATGGCAATTTCTACCTGGAATCAACTCAGAAAAAGCATGAAGGCCTTCGCGAAAGTATAGCCGCATACATCGACAGGGATTATGAGAGCCCGCTTGATAAAGTAGGTAAACGGGTATTTCAGACCATCAAGCGGAAAGGAGAAAAGCAATCAAAACTATATACCATTCTGGATGGCAAAAAAATACTCATCTGGGATCCGGTTCAATTGGATACCACCGGAAATACATCAACATCGGGCACTGCATTTACTTACGATGGCGAAAGAGCAGCCATAAGTGTTCAGAATAGCGGCGCGGAAATATTAACCACCTACATTATTGAAACCCGAACCGGCAAAACACTTTATCCGCCAATGTTTAATACAGACGGATTTCAATGGACCCGTGATCAGCAGCATGCTTATATCACCATACGCAGTAAGGAAGATATTGATAAGCAACTGCCTTTGAAATCCTTTTGGCTGAAAGTAGGAGATCCGCTGGATAAAGCGACCGAAGTAGGAACTACGGCTGATGCCAAAAATAGTTTTTATATCTACGACAACCGATATAGTGATGTAAGTTTTTCGGGTGAAAGCGATTTCTATTCCAACAATTGCTACATGCGCAAAACCGGTTCGATGGAAAAAGGTCAGCTTATTTACGAAAGCAAGAAGTCAGCGGCTTATCCTGAAGCAATAGGTGAAAAACTTTACATTTTCACCAACGACAATGCGCCAAATTACCGCCTGATGGTTGCCGATAAAAACAATCCCGCATACAAAAACTGGAAAGTGCTTATTCCTGAAGGGAAAACGGTATTGCAGAGTTACGTTGTTACGAAGAAAAATATAATTATCCAGGATAAAATTGACATTCAGAGCAGGCTCACCTTGTATGATCTGAATGGGAAGCGAATGAAACAGATTGAACTGCCTGAAACCGGAAATGTCGGCAGCATTAGCTACGACCGCGAAGAAGATTCGGTTTATCTTTCGCTGAACACATTTACCGCCGAAACTAAGGTTTTTATTGCGTCGGCATCCAATTTTAAATGGCGTTTATATTACCAGCGCGAACAGGGTGTGGATATGAGCAACATCATTGGCGAAATCAAATTTTATAATTCCAAAGATAATACCCGCGTACCGGTTTTTGTAATTCACCGTAAAGATATTGTACTTGATGGCAACAACCCTGTACTCCTGACTGCATATGGCGGATTTAACATTGGAATTCAGCCTGATTATTCCGGTTTTTATTCATCCTTTCTCAACAAGGGAGGCGTGGTTGTTGAAGCCGGCATCCGCGGTGGCGACGAATATGGCGAAAAATGGCATCAGGATGGAATGCTGGCAAATAAGCAAAACTGCTTCGACGATTTTAACAGTTGCGCCGAATGGCTTATTAAGGAGAAATATACCAATACCTCGAAAATTGTGGCCATGGGCGGAAGCAACGGAGGATTGCTTATGGGAGCTATTGCAACACAACGTCCTGATTTATATAAAGCTATTGTATGCATGGTTCCTTTGCTTGATATGCTGAGATACGAAAAATTCCTGATCGCCCGGTACTGGATTCCTGAATATGGCACTGCCGAAAATGAAGCAGATTTCCGCTGGCTTCTTAAATATTCACCTTACCAAAATATTCGTAAAGGAATAAATGTGCCAACCATGCTGGTAACTTCGGGCGAAAATGACAGCCGTGTGGACCCGATGAATGCCAAGAAATTTGTTGCTGCCCTACAAAATAATCCCGGACAAATAAGTCCCATTATTCTGCATATGGATTACAACAGCGGTCATGGCAGCGGACAAGCCACTTCGCAGCGTATCGATAACTGGGTTTTTATTTTCGAATTTATGATGAACCAGTTGGGGATGTAGGTTTTTAAAATCTGAATGATGTTATACTGATTTGGTTTCAGGTTTCAGGGTTTCAGAGCTACAAAGTTACAGCGTTACATAAACTCTCAACTCAAAACTCAAACCTAATACAACTTAGCTCTCTGTTCCTTCAACTTATCATCGCTGATATAATCATCATAATCCATCATCTTATCAATAGAGCCTTTAGGTCCTATTTCGATAATGCGGTTACAGATGGTTTGTATAAATTCGTGGTCATGTGACGACATCAGGATATTCCCCTTGAATTTGATCAGCGTATTGTTGAATGCCTGGATGGATTCAAGGTCGAGGTGGTTGGTAGGAGCATCAAGCATCATGACATTAGCATTTCGTGTCATCATGCGTGAAATCATACAACGCACTTTTTCTCCTCCCGAAAGCACATTTGTTTTCTTGAAAATTTCCTCGCCCGAAAACAACATTTTCCCCAGAAATCCACGG
>JBBRYZ010000093.1:0-15587 GCA_038237165.1 Bacteroidales bacterium
AACTTTTAGTGAAGCTATGAATGCCACAACGATTAATACAACCACCTTTACCCTGAAACAGGGTACAACAGCCGTTGCCGGTACAGTAGCTTATTCAGGAACCACTGCTACTTTCACTCCTGCAAGCAGTCTGGTGGCTAACACGGTTTATACGGCATCAATTACAACCGGTGCAAAAGATGTTGCAGGCAATGCAATAGCAAGTCCTTACACCTGGAGTTTCACTACTGCAGTTGCAGCAGATGTTACAGCACCAACAGTACTTAGTGTTGTTCCTGCCAGCGGCGCTACCTCGGTAGCTGCCAACAGTAATATTACCGCTGCCTTTAGTGAAGCCATGAATACATCAACAATTACTTCCACAACATTTACCCTGAAACAAGGAACAATTTCAGTAGCTGGTTTAGTGACAAATTCAGGGACAACTGCAACCTTTAACCCTGCGGGTGATCTTACCGGCAATACAGTTTATACCGCTACTATTACAACAGGAGCTAAAGACCTTGCAGGCAATGCAATTGCTACCTCTAAAGTATGGAGTTTCACAACCGTCGCAACAGCCACTGTTGTTTCCTTCGCTACCCAGGTTATGCCGATCCTGCAAAGTAAATGTGCACCTTGTCATGGTGCTAACAGTCCAACCGCCGGGATAAGCATTACAAATTTCACGACAGTTTCCAAATTAAGCAATACACAGCTCGATAATGCAAATATGTACACCAAGATGGGTGTAACCCCTGCTGAACAAGCAATTATCAAAGCTTGGATCGCTGCCGGAAGACCGAATAACTAGGTTCTGAATATCAAATTGATAGCTTCAATTATTAAAAGAAGGCAACTCATACTATGGGTTGCCTTCTTTCATTTAATCTTATGCTTTATCGGGTGCTTCGATATTGTAAAGCTTTAGCTTATTATATAGCGTTTTTCGATCAATTTTCAGAAGACGGGCAGTTTTACTTTTATTATTTCCTGTTGTTTCCAGTACTTTTCGTATCAATTTGCTTTCGCTCTGTTCATTAAATAACTGAAAATGATCATCTTTCGTCTGTTTCAAATATATTTCCTGGGGAATTTCATTCAGGCCGATACGATTTTTCTGAGCAAGCAATGTAGCGCGCTTAATCACATTCTTCATTTCCCTCAAGTTTCCTGGCCAGTGATACTCCATAAGGATTTCTTCAACACCTGGTTCAAAGCCTGAAACAGATTTTTTCAGATCAGTATTTGCTTGTTCAAGAAAATGATTGATAAAAATTAAAATGTCCTCTTTTCGTTCGCGAATTGGCGGTACATGAATTTGAAACTCATTCAGGCGGTGATACAAATCTTCACGAAAATTCCCTTCGGATTGTGCCAATTGTAAATTTTCGTTGGTTGCCGCGATAATCCTTACATTAACCGGAATTTCCCGGTTGCTGCCAACTGGTTTTATTAATCGTTCCTGCAAAGTGCGCAACAACTGTATTTGTGTATTGTAAGTCAGGTTTCCAACCTCGTCCAAAAATAAAGTACCTCCATTGGCCGCTTCAAAATGACCGATTTTATCGGAAACAGCGCCAGTAAACGAACCTTTTACGTGACCAAAAAATTCACTAGCTACCAACTCTTTTGGTATTGCACCACAATCAACGGCAATAAATGGCTTTCCTGAGCATGCACTTAAGTCATGAATGGATCGGGCAATATATTCTTTCCCGGTTCCACTTTCGCCTGTGATTAATACTGAAAGCTGAGTTGGAGCAACTAATCTGATATGTTCCTGCAATTGCATGAAACCCTTACTAACTCCGTCAATAAAATTAATAGTCTTTTTTTTATTCTTTTGATTTTTTAACTTATGCTTTTTCGCAGTAGCTTCAATTGCTTCCTGAATAAGGTTTAAGGCCTCTTGTGGCTGAAAAGGTTTTGGTATATAATTATAGGCCCCTTGTTTAATCGATTGAATTGCTGTTGCGATATCAGCATATCCGGTCATCATGATAACCTGTGTTTCAGGAGATTCGGATTTTATCAACCTGATTAAATCCATTCCATTTACATTTGGCATCCGGAGATCCGTTAAAACAACCTCGAAAAATTGTTTCCGGATAATTCGTTTTACTTCTTCAGGCGAAAATGTAGTTACTACCTGATATTGATGTTTCTCGAGTAGCTTTTTCAACATCAGACAAAAGGTTACATCATCATCAACAATCAGAATATTTGTCATCTTTGGCTATAAATTTCAGATATTTAATAAACGACATATATTCTAAAATAGTATAATCATTTTATTAGTTCTACGCGTTGTGACAGGTGCTAAGTTTGAATGAACTTAATTAATTGTTTCGTTCCTACTCCGCTCAATTCAGTTAAGCCCTTTTCCTGTTGAAAAAAAATCCCATAAATCCCATCTGAATTCATTTTAAATTGCATAATTATCGGTGTAGTAGGTTCATTCTTTAAATAATTATTTTCTGAAAATGCTGATAAATTTATGTTTATCAAACGACACTATGATGTGTTGTTGTATGTGTTTTTAATTTATAAAGAGCTTACTTAACTGAAAAATGTCTTTAATAAACCTGACTTTCCAAAAAACAGGAAGCTGTTTTATGCTATATTTACAAAACATACTCTTGATAGCTCAAGCAGCAAATGCCAACCATTCTTCCCTCTCTGTAATCAGATGTTGTTGTATGAGCCTTCACCTGCGGACTGGCTTAGCTATGCTCTGTTGATAGAAATTATTGCAACAGGTAACACTTTGAAAAGCCCTACTGTAAAAACGAGAAGGCTCTCTGTTTACATGCAAATGTTCTAAAGTAAAAAATTTTGCCGTGGAACCGGAACTATCGCCTGTTCTCAATGGAGGTTCAACCGGTCCTCATCCCTTACAAGGCATAGGTGCCGGTTTTGTGCCTCAAATCTATAAAAGCGGATTTATTGATGTGGTAATCCTGGAAAGCAAAGTAGAAACTTATGAATATACCCGGAAAATTACCCGGTAGAAAGGTATTTTTATGGAAATTTCAACATTAGCATCACTGGTTATAGGTGCTAAAGAACTACCTGAAATTCCTACAGGCTCTACAAACCTTACCTTTAATTACAATACCGTCAAAAGATATTTATCTGTTGACGGACTATTCAGTTAATTTGATGAAAGTTGAAATGAAAACTTCCGGGCTGAATGGATTGTCCGGAAATTATTTCTATCGCTTAAATCATTTATAAAGGAAAGAATCAGTTTGAGAGTCTTTTAATCAAGTTTCAATACTGCCAGGAATGCGCTTTGAGGTACTTCTATATTGCCGATCTGTCGCATCCGCTTTTTACCTTTTTTCTGCTTCTCGAGTAATTTACGTTTACGCGAAATATCACCGCCATAGCATTTGGCAATTACGTCCTTTCGAAGAGGCTTGATGGTTTCGCGGGCAATAATCTTCGCACCTATAGCGGCCTGGATTGCAACTTCATATTGTTGCCTCGGGATTAACTCTTTAAGTTTTTCACAAATCCGGTGTCCGAAACTGTAAGCATTATCACGGTGAATCAAAGTGCTCAATGCATCCACAGGATCGCCGTTAAGCAATATATCAAGTTTTACCAGGTCGGCTTTGCGATAGTCCGAGATATGATAATCGAAGGAAGCATAGCCTTTGGAGATGCTTTTCAACTTATCGTAAAAATCGATGACGATTTCGCCTAAAGGCAGGTCAAAACTGAGTTCAACACGGTTCTGAGTCAGGTAAATCTGATTTTTCAGCGTTCCGCGTTTATCGAGGCATAATTTCATGATGGCACCCTGGTAATCCGATTTTGAGATTACCTGTGCCGAAATAAAGGGCTCGTAGATATCGTCAACCCAAGTAGTATCAGGCATTCCCGAAGGATTATGAACCTCGATTTCCTCTCCTTTGGTTGTAATCACTTTATACATTACGTTCGGAACCGTAGAGATTACGTCCATATTGAATTCACGATCGAGGCGTTCCTGTACAATTTCCATGTGCAACAGGCCCAGAAATCCGCAACGGAAACCAAAACCAAGCGCTAACGATGATTCGGGTTCAAAACTCAGGGAAGCATCATTTAGCTGAAGCTTTTCGATGGCTATACGAAGCTCTTCATAATCATCGGCGTCTATAGGATAAAGCCCGGCAAAAACCATGGGTTTTACGTTTGCAAATCCTTCGATGGCTTTGGCACAAGGCCTGTTCACATGAGTAATGGTGTCGCCGACTTTAATTTCTTTGGCTGTTTTAATGCCTGATATAATATAACCTACATCGCCGCAGTTAAGCATATCCGCAGGTTTCTGTTCCAACTTGAGCAGCCCGATTTCCTCGGCACGGTATTCCTTGCCGGTATTAACAAATTTCACGGAATCGCCTTTGCGTATCTGCCCGTTGAAAATCCGGAAGTAAGCTACAATCCCTCTGAACGAGTTAAACAAGGAATCGAAAATAAGTGCCTGCAATGGAGCATTCGGATCTCCTTTGGGAGCCGGAACACGGCTGATAATGGCATCAAGTATATCCTGTATGCCCATGCCTGTGCGTGCGCTGGCACGGATAATATCTTCAGGTTTGCAACCGATCAGTTCAATAATCTGGTCCTCAACTTCTTCGGGCATGGCTGAGTCCATGTCCATCTTATTCATTACCGGAATAATCTCCAGGTCATGCTCCAGTGCGAGGTATAAATTAGAGATAGTCTGAGCTTGTATTCCTTGTGTTGCATCAACAATTAATAATGCTCCTTCGCAGGCGGCAATAGCCCTTGAAACCTCATACGAAAAATCAACATGACCAGGTGTATCAATCAGATTCAATTCATATTTGATGCCATTGTGCAGATAATCCATGCGGATTGCATGGCTTTTGATGGTGATGCCGCGTTCACGTTCCAGATCCATGTTATCGAGTACCTGGTCCTGAAGCTGACGTTCGGTAAGGGTTCCGGTGAGTTCGAGCAGCCTGTCGGCCAGGGTGCTTTTACCGTGGTCGATATGTGCTATAATGCAAAAATTCCTGATATGTTCCATTGCCGCAAAGGTATAAAAAACAGAGCAATTTTTTTATATATGTTAAACTGCAGTTTTCGTTTTAATGAAATAACGGATTTACACTAATAATTGTATTTGGACATGCAGAGACGCGATTAATCGCGTCTCTGCAGCCCAACAACGAATTACAAATGAATAATATGCAGAGACGCGATTAATCGCTTCTCTACTTAAAATTTCACCCACAATGTAAACAAGTAATTTTCCGTGTTTCTTGACAGTTGATTAAAGTATTATGTTTACTTTTGCATCGGATTTCTAAAAAAGCAACACATCTTTTAAAATCAATATATTATGACAAAAATTAAAGTTGGAATCAATGGTTTTGGCCGTATCGGCCGCCTGGTTTTCCGCGCATCAATTCTTCGCGACGATATTGATGTTGTAGCAATCAACGATCTGATCGATGCAAATTACATGGCTTATATGCTCAAGTACGACTCTGTTCACGGACAGTTTAAAGGTACGGTTGAGGTGAAAGACGGCCATCTGGTAGTAAACGGACAAACTATCCGCGTTACCGCATGTAAGAATCCTGCCGAAATTAAATGGTCGGATGTTGGCGCTGATTATGTTGCTGAATGCACAGGATTGTTCCTTACCACGGAAACCTGCCAGGCTCACATCGACGGTGGTGCAAAACGCGTTATTATGTCGGCACCTTCCAAGGATGATACGCCGATGTTTGTTTATGGCGTTAACCATAAAGAATATGCAGGTCAGAAATTCATCAGCAATGCTTCATGTACCACTAACTGCCTTGCTCCGCTTGTAAAAGTTATTAATGATAATTTTGGTATTGCCGAAGGTCTTATGACCACCGTACATGCAACAACAGCTACACAGAAAACTGTTGACGGCCCTTCGGCTAAAGACTGGCGTGGTGGACGTGCTGCAGGTGGAAATATCATTCCTTCATCAACCGGCGCTGCAAAAGCTGCTGCAAAGGTTATTCCTGCTATGAAAGGCAAACTTACAGGTATGTCCTTCCGCGTTCCTACTCTGGATGTTTCGGTTGTTGACCTTACCTGCCGTCTCGAAAAAGCTACTACTATGGAAGCTATTAAAGCTGTTTTGAAAGCTGCTTCTGAAGGCGAATTAAAAGGAATTCTCGGATATACCGAAGATGCAGTTGTTTCCAGCGATTTTGTCGGCGATTCACGTACTTCCATCTTCGATGCTGAAGCCAGTATCATGCTGAATCCTACCTTTGTAAAACTCGTTTCGTGGTACGATAACGAATGGGGTTATTCAAGCAAAGTACTTGATATGATTGCACATATGGCAACTGTTTAATACTGTTTCCATTGCTTAAATACAAAAAGAGCTGCTTTCGGGCGGCTCTTTTTGTATTTTGGGAATATGGTTATTTCCCGTTGAAAAACTCATCTGTTCTGTTAAAGTCTTATATTTCGGTTCGCTGCACTTTCCATTTCATCCGGCAGGTAAATTACTATAAATATTTCGTCACTATGGGGATGTTTTTAGGTGCAGATTACCGTAATATTTATAGAAAATTAAGAAGATATATCAGTAAAGCTACAGAGCACCGAAATAAAAAGTGCAAACATTTGGCAGGCTTCAATTAATTCTCTTTTGCTGTAATAAAAGTGATTTTCTAAATTCATGAATTGTTTTCATGAATTGCTACGCTTCCTGCTTATCTGATTATGGTAACACTCCCTTTCAACGTTCGTTTTACAGTGCCGTTCAGGGTGATTTCATACACATCACATACATAATAATACACTCCATCGGGAACCATTTGATTTGTTCCCTGCAACTTGCCATCCCATTTAATATCCGGATTCTGGGTTGTGAAAACCAACTTACCCCAGCGATTAAATATTTGTATATCTATTTTTTCGACAGATGTGTAAGGATAATATGGGGTAAATAACTCGTTCCTGTCATCGCCATTAGGTGTAAATACAGTGGGTAAGTGATAGAGATAGTCATTGCACACTTTTGTATCAATGCAAACTGAATCATTCAGGATACTGTGATTCCCTGCGGAGTCAACTGCAATTACTTTATAACATCCGGCAATGGTTGCAAGGTTTATATGAATATAGGTTGTATCAGTTGTAGTAACAAGTAGCTCAAAGTTTTCTGCTTGTGGTGGACGGTAATAAACCTGATAATCCTTTATATCCGCAACACATGCAGAATTTGGAGATCTCCAGGAAAGAACATTCTGCGAGAGATTACAATCGGGCTTAACAATTAAAACCGGCGCACACGGATTCTCATTATCAATTGGAACTGCGCATGCCTCCTGTGAGTAGTTTATAAGCGGATCAGTAATGCCGGGCGTTGCATAGGTTCCAATTGTTTTTACCTGATAGCAGTATGTTTTACCATTTACAAGTTCATTATCAATATAATAAGGAAGTTTAGCTGTACCTATCGAATCGAAAACGGATGTGGTTTCATTTTTCCTGTAGACAACATACAGCGCGTTTGTCCATGGAACCTGTGTATTAATTGTGATGCGTATTTTTTTGTCGCCTGGGGCAAAAGATAAAAATGCTGAAGAAGCTTTTTGTGAAGGACCAATCAGGAACCTCAGTCCGGGTGTATCGTTGTATAGATCAACCCTGTACGATAAGCCATGATCGCTGGTATTTAATGCATTATCAGTATAAATCGTATCGTTTATCGAGGTCAGCGAATCAATAAGATTAAAAGTTGCACCGGCCAGATCTTCCGATCTGTAAATAAGATATTTGTATGGACCTGGTGCCTGAATAGGATCCAATTCCGACGGTTTCGACCATGCCAGATGGATGGTTCCGTCGGTAGTTCCGGTTTTCAGAATACTGACATTTGTAATAACAGGAACACCTTTTTTTAATTTGGCACATGCCTCATTCGAAGCATAACTTTCGGCGCCATCAGGATAAATGGCCACCACCATATAGCAATAATCGATACCTCGCGAAAGATCGCTATCTATATAGGCTGTATCGACTTTATTTATGGTTTTTACAAGCTTATACCCTGTGTAAAGTGGCACACCGGTTTCGCAATGTCCCGGCACAAACCCATAAAATCCATTTTTTCTGTATATCTTATAACCGGTTACATTTGAGCAACTGTTTTTGTTCCAATTTAATTGGATGGTATTTCCAACAGGGGTTGCTGTAAGATTTTTTGGAGCAGGTCCTACTACCTTTATGTTCATGCTTTTCAGGTCGAAAAGATTAACCGGCATATCATTATCAATTGCTTTAAAGTAAACCTGGTATGCATTTTTCCTCACATGCAAGCAAGATGTTTCCCATCTGAAAACTCCAGTATTGTGACCTGCCGAATCAACTGCCGCGGTAAATATTGCCGGATTCGCAATCAGGAAAGGAGCTCCAGCAGATGTAAGCTTTATTTTGTCGTTATCAGCATCGGTTGCCACTACTTTAAATTGCAGAGTGGTACCTGCATCCACACAGGTGTCTTTTATCGGTGCTATTACCGGAGGATGATTGTCGCAGGTAACAATAGTAATTTGCATGTCACGGGTAATATACCCGATCTTTTTCCCATTACGCCATTCTTCAATCAGGAAAGCAATATTGTATTCACCCTGGCGCGTAGGTTTATCCCAGCGTATTTCGCCTGTTATAGGATTGATATTGAAAGTGCTTCCGTCGTTGGCGCCTGGCTGTGTAAATCCGGGAATATAAGCACCACCGGCACCCCTGCAAATTGTTAAACGGAACGAAAGGCTGTCGCCATCCGGATCGTAGGCTCCCGGATTGTGAATAAATGGCTGTCCCACACATCCCTGGTCGATAGGGGGCAAGAGAAGCAGGGGTGAAGAGTTAGGCCCGACAAATGGATTGATAACAAGCTCTGTTTCAATGTATAGAGGGACTTCCACCGAATTCGGAATGTTTTGTATGCCATAATTCCGGTTCGGATCTTCGAGCCATATTTTATAGGTGCTTGCGCCGGTGAAAGTATGGGTTCCGATATAAAGATTTCTTTTTATATCCTGGCCCACTATTTCTCCAAGATGCCCTTGCTGACTTGTAGGCCCATTAGCCCGGGGCAAAACAGTACTGGAACCGTCGCCCCAGTGGATTTCAAGTTCAAACCTGTCGGCCGGACTGGGTGCATAGGAATACGTTACAATGGTAACTTCGTAAGTTAAACCCGAGATATATCTGAAAGTTATCTCACCTGCACGCTGGTGAGTTGCCATCAATGGACCGGCAAACCATATAAAAACAATAAGCAGAATAAGATACTTCTTCATAATGGCCGGTAATCAGGAAATATTTTGACCGTGCAAACAGCCCGGTTTTGATTCCAAACTTCAAAAGTACAAATTATGCTATTATTTAAATGACATTAATTGTTAAGTTTTCAACTTTAATTGTTGTTCCCCTTTTTTTTTTGCCTTATTTTTTCAGATTCTGATTTGTAACAATACAATAAAGCAGAAAGCCCATAGGAATCCCTGTTCCTTTCGGATAAATTTAGTATTTTTGAAGTGTTAAAGCAGGGAGGCCCAAGGCGTATGTATACTATTGATCTGCAGAAGGAAAAAAAGGAAATTGTGAAACGTTACCGTGCCTTGATGAGAGCATGGAGTGCGAACAAGGGAGTTCAGAAGAACAACCAGGTTCGCAAAGCTTTTATTATGGCATCTCAGGCGCATTTCACCATGCGCCGTCGTACCGGTGAGCCTTATATTTACCACCCGCTGGAAGTGGCACGAATAGTAGCTGAAGAAATTGGCCTGGGCGAAACGGCTATTATCAGTGCCTTGCTTCACGACGTTGTAGAGGATAATCCTGATTATACCATAGATATGATCAGCCAGAAATTCGGCGAAAAAGTTGCATACATTGTTGATGGCCTTACAAAAATTAAGGATGGTTACCAGCGTCTTGAATCTACGGCCCAGGTTGAGAGTATCAAAAAGATGCTTCTTACTTTGAGTGATGACGTTAGGGTGATACTGATCAAACTGGCCGACCGTTTGCATAATATGCGTACTCTCGATTCGATGCCGCCTTCAAAACAACAGAACATTGCCGCCGAAACTATTTACCTTTATGCCCCTCTGGCTCACCGTCTTGGCTTATATGTAATCAAAAGCGAACTCGAGGATCTGGCTCTTAAATACAATGAACCGGAGATTTACCGTACCATATCCTTAAAACTGCAGGAAACCGAACTCGAACGCAAGAGTTTCATCCAGAAATTTATATTCCCTATCAAAAAGGCAATGGCCGCGCAGGGTATAGAGTTCGAAATTGATACAAGAGCCAAATCGGTTTATTCCATATATAAAAAAATGCAGGTTAAGGAAATTCCTTTTGAGGAAGTGTACGACCTGTTTGCCGTACGCATTATTATTGAATCGCCGCTGGATCAGGAGAAAATTGATTGCTGGCGCGTTTATACACTGGTAACGAATTGTTACAATCCGAAACAGAATCGTCTCCGCGACTGGATTTCAACACCCAAAGCAAATGGTTACGAATCGCTGCACACTACCGTAATGAGCCCAACCGGCCAATGGGTGGAGGTTCAGATCCGCACACGACGCATGCACGAGATAGCCGAAAGAGGATATGCCGCCCACTGGAAATATAAACAGCAGATTGATAAGGATAAGGCTCAGGAATCAGGACTCGATGACTGGCTGGTTGAAATCCGCAAAATCCTGAAATCACCTGATACAAACACTTTAAATTTTCTCGACGATATAAAACTCACACTTTTCAGCGATGAAGTGTTTGTATGGACACCCAAAGGGCACCTTAAATCATTGCCATCAGGCAGTACGGTTCTCGATTTTGCATACCTGGTTCATACAGAGCTTGGTAATCACTGCATTGGAGTGAAAGTGAACCGTAACCTTGTGCCGTTGGATCAGAAGTTGCGCAGTGGCGACCAGGTTGAAATTATAGCTTCAAAAAAGAGTTTCCCCAAAGAAGAGTGGCTCGAATATGTTATTACACCCCGGGCCCGCTACTCCATTAAGGAGGCATTGAAAGATCAGCATAAAGAGCAGGCTGCTGAAGGAAGGCTCAAACTCGAAGAATTATTCAGTAAGAACGATTTTAAATTTAGTAAAACCAGCGTTGCCCGTTTCACGGAGTTTATGGGATATACAAGCACTGCTGATTTATTATATAAAGTATTCCTGGAAGAAATCTCCGCTGATACGGTACTTAAATTTATTCGCCAGGAAAACTCAGAACAGCTACATCAATCCGGAGAAAATAAAACAGGAAATACACCCGCTGTTTCGCAGAGTAAACTAAAAGCAAAACACGGCATTGTTTATGATATGGATGATCTGAATTTCGGAATTGCCACCTGCTGCCATCCATTACCCGGCGACGAAATAGTAGCTTACACCCCCGACGGGTTAAGATGGATCATTCACCGTACTAATTGCCCTGAAGCAATTGAGCTTATGGCACGATCGTCAGCCAGGATTATACATGCCAAGTGGAGTAATAAACATATGAATACATATCTTGGCGGACTTAAGATTAGTGGGTTCGACCGCAAAAACATGATTTCGGATATTATCAGGGTAATCAGCGATGATATGCATTTTAATGTAAGGTCGTTCCATATTGACACTTCCGGCGAGTTGTTCGAAGCATACCTGAGCTTTTTTATTCATGATACGCTTGATATTAACAATGTGGTTGAACGGATTAAACTGATCGAAGGCGTATCAGCATCAACACGTATGATGAAATTCCTGAAAACTTAAATAGTTGCAGTTGAGCTTACCTCTCAGTTAAGACATTTCAACATTTGCCCTGGTATTTAAAACGGTACATTTTTTCAGATAAAAATAATTTTCATCTATTTTTATTAATTCTAAATAGCAATAAGAATATTTCTTAATTTTACTGCAAATTCGATGCTATGAATGCTGATTCAAAGAAACTTAATTACGAAAACGTAAAAAAGTTATTTACTGAATATCTTGAAAAATTAGGGCACCGCAAGACTCCCGAAAGATTTACCATTCTTAAGGAGATTTATTTAACCGAAGGTCACTTTGATATTGAATCTCTTTATATACAGATGAAAAACAATAAATACAGGGTAAGCCGTGCTACCTTGTATAATACGATTGAGCTGCTGCTCAACTGTCACCTGGTTACAAAGCACCAGTTTGGTAACAATTGTGCCCAATTCGAGAAATCATTCAAATTCAAACAGCACGACCATTTTATTGATATTGAAAATGGTGAAGTGCTTGAGTTTTGTGATCCGCGCATTCAGGAAATTATCGTTTCTGCCGAAAAAGCCCTTGGGATAAAAGTTACCCATCATGCGCTCACCCTTTACGGAACGCGTATAAAAACCGAAGCCTTAAACTAATAAGGTTCTCTCCTGTTGTTAGCTCTTTTTTTAGGCGCTGTTCATAATAAGTTTTATCTTTGCGACAATGTAAACAGCAACCTCAACAGGGTTGCTTAACTTGTGTGTAAATGAAAGTAGATGTATTGTTAGGCCTGCAATGGGGCGACGAAGGAAAAGGTAAAATTGTGGATGTGCTTACCCCGCAATATGATATTATAGCAAGGTTTCAGGGTGGGCCCAATGCCGGTCATACCCTACAGATAGAAGGCGACAAACATGTTTTGCATACAATTCCTTCCGGAATATTTCACCCCGAGAAAATTAATATTATAGGCAATGGAGTAATTGTTGATCCGTATATCCTGTCGGAAGAACTTGCAAAATTGGTTGCCAAAGGAGTTAATCCCAAAGTTAACCTTAAAATTTCGAAGCGCGCTCACCTTATACTGCCTACTCATCGTATGTTGGATGCTGCTTATGAATCAGCACTTGGCGCTGGTAAAATTGGCTCAACATTAAAGGGTATTGGCCCTTGTTATACTGATAAAACTGCCCGTTACGGTTTGCGCTTCGGCGATATACTGGCTTCCGATTTCAAAGAGAAATATGAAAGCCTGAAACAACGTCACCTTCGTATATTATCATCCTATAATTTTGATCACCAGGTTCAACTTATCGATAAGGTTTCCTTCAATGAGTATGAAAAACTTTGGTTTGCCGCTATAGATGAACTTCGTTCTTTTCCCCTGATCGACAGCGAATTGTATATTAATAAAGCATTGGCCGAAGGTAAAACCATTCTGGCCGAAGGCGCCCAGGGAAGCATGCTGGATGTCGATTTCGGGTCTTATCCTTTTGTAACTTCTTCCAATACAATTACTGCCGGTGTTTGTTCGGGACTTGGAATTCCTCCTTCGGCTATCGGTAAAGTTTACGGCGTATTCAAAGCATATTGCACCCGGGTGGGCAGCGGACCTTTTCCAACTGAATTATTGGATGCAACCGGCGAAAGTTTGCGTGATCATGGTAAGGAGTTTGGCTCAACTACCGGCCGACCACGTCGTTGCGGATGGCTTGATCTGCCGGCATTGAAGTATGCCATTATGCTCAACGGAGTTACCGATTTGGTAATGATGAAATCGGATGTAATGAACGATTTTGATTCAATAAATATCTGTACCGGCTACGAAGTGAATGGTGAAACTACCCAGGATCTTACTTACGAAACGCTGAGTAATCCTGTAAAGCCGTTATACGAATCCTTTGCAGGATGGAAACAAAGCCTGCATGATATTCGTAACTTCAACCTTTTGCCCGAAAAGCTGAAAGCCTATACCGGTTTTATTGAAAAAACAGTTGGCCTTCCGGTTAAAATCCTTTCGAGCGGACCGGGTAGGGAAGAAACGATTCAACGATAAATTAATAAACATCAGGATATTAAAAAACACCTGTAACTTTTGCCGGTGTTTTTTTTGTTTGGATCCGGCCTAGTGAGGGCTTGACTTTAAGTCAAACCCTCACTAGGCTCGAACCCGTCTTAATAAAAACGGCCACCCAAAGGCAGCCGTTTCAGTTTTTTAGTCATGGCGCAACTTCAAGTAGCACTTGGACTACTACTATAGATATGAGCCAGGAAAATTTAAAAACCGGTTACAATGCCGTTTTTTTTATTTTGGAATCGTAATAAGCACTCCGATATGGAAATCAATGCCAGTAGTTTTATCGCCGGAATCTCCGGAACTGCTCTTAATCCCCCCTCCAGAATGCGATTCTGATTTGAGTTTATATTTATCACTTTCATAACTAAGCAGTGCATCAAATGCGACATTTTTGGTGAAAAAGTAACTGGCTCCTGCACCAAAACTGTATTCCATATGAGTATATTTGCTCTCATTGGTGACTTGTGAAGAAGTACTTTTGTATTTATTAGTACCAAACCCTGCCGAGATTTCTACCATGGGTTTTAGTTTATCCTGTGGCAGAAAATAATAACGTGCGAACGGCCCAATAGTGAAATTGCTATTTGAGCTTTTATTATCGCTATTTGAATATTTTGTTTTGTCAAAACCCGTAGATATTTCCAATCCAATCGGCAAATTGTCAAGTATAAAGTAGCCCGCTTTTGGTTGGAAAGCAATAGAAAATGTTTTAGATTGCTCTGTAGATGTACCACCTGAAATGATTGTGTATTTTTCATTACTTAACCCGAGGGAACTCGATCCCAGAAGAAAATAATTACCTTTTTCGAGTTGTCCAAAAACTAAGGTTGAGGACAATAAAAGCATTAATGCGAAAATAGATCCTTGTTTCATATTTAACAGTTTTTAGAGTTAGTATGCAAATATACAATAATATCGACTAATATAGATATGAGATTAAATAAAATATTTGAAAAAATAGTACATCAGTTTGCATATTGAATTTTATAAAATGTTAAGATAAGTCTTATAGAAAGTTGATGGCTTGACTTAAAGTCAAACCCACACTAGTACACGAAGGTAATTTCCAATAAATTTCTCCGTAATGGCATTGAGGAGTTCCACACTATTCATAAATTACCCCGTGAGGGCATTGTGGAGTTCCACAGTGATCATAAATTTCCCCATGAGGGCATTGTGGAGTTCCATATTTCCATAATTTCCCTGTTAAGGCGACATTTGTTGCAGTTGCGCTTTGAATTGTACTCTCCTTAGAATCCGGACTAAACGAAAAACGGCCACCCAAAGGCAGCCGTTTTTATATTCACTGGGTGACTTTGAGTTACCCAGTGAATATAATTACAGTTTACGTTTAACTTCAACTTCTTCGTATCCTTCAATAATATCACCGATTTTGATATCATTAAAACCGTCGATATTTAAACCGCATTCGTAGCCTGTTAATACTTCCTTAACATCATCCTTGAAACGCTTGAGCGAACCAAGTGAGCCGGCATGTACAACAATACCGTCACGGATAACGCGGATACGTGTGTTACGCGTAACTTTTCCGTCGAGTACCATACAACCTGCAATGGCGCCAACTTTCGAATTTTTAAATACTTCGCGTATTTCGACGTTGCAGACAATCTTTTCTTCTATTTCAGGAGCAAGCATACCTTCGATAGCCAGCTTGATTTCGTTGATAGCAGTATAGATAATGGAATAGAAACGGATATCGATTTCTTCGCGCTCGGCCAGTTTGCGTG
>JBBRYZ010000094.1:0-15500 GCA_038237165.1 Bacteroidales bacterium
GAAGCCATGCGAAACCATGCACATGGCACCAATGATAATTCCTTCTCGCATCGGGAGATGCAACAACGAAAGCACCGCCACCACCGAATAAATATTTGTAAAAATACTGGTAACCAGTACAATGGCCGAAACACCCGGCAAGCCAATAAGACTGAAAGCCGGCCCTGTATATTGCGCCATCATGGCAAGGATTCCGAAATAGTCGAGCAGCAATACGCCAAAGGAAACGGGAACAGTAATTTTTATCAGCCACCAAGCGGTTTTCATGCCTTTGGGAAAGGCTGAAGTAACGCTGTGTTTAAGACGATGAAGGATTGTTTGAAGTTCCAATTAATTTTGAAATTAACGGAGGCAAAGGTACATTTTTCGGAATGCCGGAGAAGATGTAATGTAAAAAAATGAGCCGTAATATATTTTGATGTGCTGGAAAAATTCGGACAACATAAACGATACTATTATAATTGAATCTAATAGATCCGTTAATTAATTCGGATATTCATTTGTAATTTTTTTTTTGTACTTTTTGCTTGATCAAAAAGCACCAAAAGATCAAGGCTTCATAACAATGCTGGCATTTCTAAGTCAGAGGTATCTCCTCGCAATACAAGGCATGAAAAAGTACAACAAATCCTAACAGTTTAACTTGCTGTGTATTGCTACGCACATGCCATTCGCACGACCTGTCCCGCCCTTGCGGGATACCTCTGGCTAGGAACCGCAGGCGCATTTTTATAATGCCGGTCCCTTCTGAGGGAGCTTCCTCTTAAGGCAAAATTGCGGAACAACGATTTGGCTTTTAAAGTGATTTTCAGGGTGTAGGAACCGGCCTAATAGTAATTTCACAATCCCACATTATGCGGGATAGACGAAGGTAAACTGCGCGGGCATGTGTGTAGCAAAACACCAGCCTCACGTGCTCCATGGATATGAGAAAATCTTACAGTCCTTGTTTTGCGAGCCTTACCAAGGCTTACATCTGTGTGAAATTTATATAAAGCCTAGACCTTTTGGTTCTTTTGTGTCATGACAAAAGAAAAAAGGAATTAAAACTCATACATTCTTTTCATAGCCCATCAAAATAATATTTAACCGGGATTTCTTTCTGATTCATCCTGAAACGATTGCTGTGTTTTTATTCGGGAGTGTATCCTATCTCATTTGTTCGGCAAAATAAAATTATTGATAGCCAATATTAAAATAGATGCGTTGTTTTTTATCTGATATTCAATAACTTAATTAACTCTTAAACGTAGATTTCCTAAAAATATCCATTTCCTTTTTACACATCTGGAAGCATTGTTTTTTATCATTGTACATTTGCAGACGCATTAAAACTAACTGATTTATCCCTGAACATTGCATCGTTAAGTAAAGCTATGGAAACGCAGAAATTTATCGTGGCATTACTAACCTATGTAAAACCAATAGGGTATGTAATTTTACCGTATTCCTGTTTCCGGGAGCACGAGAAATTTATCTCAGTGCATGAGCGTTTATCGCCGCTTAATATCAGCAAGTATCCTGGATTAAGTGCAGCAGAATCTGATTTCTTAAAACTTACCGAAAGCTACTCGAACCAGGCGATCATAAAACAGTTTTCGAAGAAAAACCAATCACCCAAAGACTTTTTTACCAACCCCGATAAAAAGCTTCTTGACGAAATGATCAGGCCTTTAATTGAAAGGAAGCTGGCCAGAATAATAGAAATCCTTCTGGAAAATAATATCCCGCTATACAATGGCAAAGGCGGTTCCAATCTGTATGCAGAGGATAAAATAAATATTGAAAGAGAATGTCCACAGGCTTCCTTAAAGTTTACCCGCACTGAACAAGGAACACATTACAAACTCCGTGTGTTTCATGGAAAGTGGGAAATTGTATTAAACAATCCTGAAAATATTATCCTGGTGAATGAACCTTGCTGGTACCTGGCCGGTAATAAGCTGGTGAAGTTCAACGAGCAGATCAGCGGTAAATTGCTGATCCCTTTCAGAAACAAGGACTTCGTTAGTATCCCGAAGCATATTGAATACAAATACTTTAGCACGTTTATCCGAAAAATTGCAAACCGTTGCGACATTGAAGCAGAAGGATTTCAGATTAAGGATCTTCAGTACCAGCCAAAAGCCATACTTTCTCTGGAAGTGGACTGGCAGGGCCGGAAAGCCCTGATCCTTCAGTTTCAATATGGAGATAAAGTAATTCTGGCTAACAATCTCCAGCGCAATTTCACCACTTTGCTTGCCGATGAAAACGGGTTTATCTTCAATCGTTTCAAGCGTAATATGGCATGTGAAGTTGAACAAATAAGATTTTTAAAATCGAAAAACCTGAAACAGGTTGAAGCAGCATTTGTACTTAATGAACGCGAGGCTGGCTTGGACCAGGATTACCAAATGGTAGAGTGGTTAACAGAGAACAAAGCGGATTTACTGGACCATTCATTTAACATTCGTCAACCGGAAAACAAAAAGTACTTATTCGAAATCCCGGTACTGGATCTTAAAATGGATTCAGGATTCGATTGGTTCGATTTGATGGGGACAGTGGTGATCAATGAAGTTACAATTCCATTTATTAAATTCAGAAATCACATTATCAATAATATAAAGGAATATGCACTACCGACAGGTGAAATTGTGATATTGCCCGACGAATGGTTTTCGCGGTTCCAGGATATTATGCTGTATGCCAAAGAGCAGAATCATGCAATCCGCATAAGCAAGCATCATTATAAGCTTTTAGCTTCAATTTCCGGTCCCGAAATTGAGCGATTGGGCAAATCAATCGAATTCCCTGAAAATGTTGAATTGCCACCACTTACCAATGTAACACCTCGACCATATCAGCTTGCCGGTTTTTACTGGATGCATTCGTTGCAGCGTCATGGACTGGGCGGTATTTTGGCCGACGATATGGGCCTTGGCAAAACGTTACAAGCCATTGCTTTGCTGGCATCATATTATCCGGCTGATGAAAATACTGATAAACCAGTTTATTCTGATTCGTCCAGGACGTTCTTATCTCCTTCCATTCAACTTGATTTGTTTGCCCAACCTGAAACAAATCCTGATTTACCTGGTTCGTCTTTTAATAAATCCAATGCTAAAACTGGATTTAACCGTCCGAACTCAAGCCTTGTTGTGATGCCTGCCTCACTTATTCATAACTGGTACAACGAATTACAGCGTTTTGCACCCTGGCTGAGGATTTATATTCATGTGGGATCGGGTCGGGTTTCGAGCTCACTTTTTTTTAAAAATATTGATATAATACTAACCACATACGGAACCTTACGCAACGATATTGATACCTTTGGCAAGTACGTTTTCGGATATATAATTCTCGATGAAAGCCAGGCCATAAAGAATCCTGATTCAAAGTCCACACAGGCTGTATTTAGTTTGCAGAGCCTGCACCGCATGGTACTTTCGGGAACACCTATTCAAAATTCCTTGTCGGATATATGGTCACAGTTCAATTTCCTGAATCCCGGAATGCTGGGAAGCCATCAGCATTTTTTGAAATATTATGCCACGCCTTTATCGAAAAACCCGGATGATCCGGCCGCCGCGAAGCTTAAAAACCTGATTCAGCCATTTATCCTCCGGCGAACCAAAGAGAAAGTCGCTCCCGAACTTCCACCGGTGACTGAAACCGTTGTGTATTGCACAATGACAGATGAACAGCAACGTATTTATGATGCCGAAAAGTCAAAAATCAGAAATAGTATTCTGGAGAAATTTGAGTCAGAAGGGGTTAAAAATTCATCGGTAATGGTTCTGAAAGCTTTGATGCTGCTCAGACAGTTAGCCAATCATCCGCGAATGATTGATAGCGATTCGGATGCCGGAAGCGGAAAGTTTACAGAAGTTACCGAAAGCCTGGAAACTGTGCTTGCCGAAAATCATAAAGTGCTCATCTTTTCATCCTTTGTTCGTCACTTAAAACTGGTGGAGGAATTCTGTATCAGCGAAGGCTATAAATACGCCATGCTCACAGGGGCAACCACCAACCGCGAAAAAGTGATCAATTCGTTCAGGAAGAAAAGTGATATAAAATTGTTCCTGATCTCGCTCAAAGCGGGTGGCGTAGGGTTGAACCTTACCGAGGCCGATTACGTGTTCATCCTCGATCCATGGTGGAACCCGGCAGCCGAAATGCAGGCGCTGAACCGTGCGCATCGTATTGGTCAGGATAAAAATGTCTTTGTTTACCGCTTTATCACCAAAGATACTGTAGAAGAAAAAATTGTAAAACTTCAGCAAAAGAAAAAAGACCTGGCTGAACTGTTTGTAACTTCCGACTCAACCATTGCCGGAATGACGAGGGAGGAAATTATGACGATATTTGCATAACGAACAGCTTCTTCTTCCTTATCTGTGTTGCAGCAATATCATTTAAAGTAAGCAAAGACAGGGTATTCAGGTAAAAAATATTATCGGATTTATAAATTTTTTTGACAATTTTTTCTTAATTTCGCTCAACACTTCCCTAAAATCTTTATGCGCCTGTCGAATTTACTTGCTTTGCTTTTGTTATTGTCGTCGATCAGCTCATTTTCTCAGACGGGCCGTTTGCTGCTTGTTGGAGGTGGCGGAGAAAAAAACGGGCAATCTGGTTGGAACGTGCCAGCATATCGGTGGGCTGTTGCAGGGAAAAGAGTTGCAATTATAGGTACTTCCACCGGCACTCTGGCTCCATATCTTAAACAGTATTGCGGTGCTACTTTTGCAAAAGAATTTGCCGTTGCCACGCACGACAGCGCCAACAGCCAGGTTTTATATGATACCTTACTCACTTACCAGGTGATCTTTTTCCGCGGTGGTGACCAATTTGAATACTACAACCTTTACAGGAATACCAAACTCCAGGATGGTGTAAATAACCTTTATAGCAATGGCGGAACCATCAGCGGCACATCGGCAGGAATGCATATTCTATCTTCGGTTGTTTTTACTGCCGAGAATGGCACTGTATATCCGGATGATTGCATCGAAAATCCCAATAATCCAGAAGTTAAACTGGCCAATGATTTTTTCAGTTTCACACCGGGCTATATTTTCGACACCCATGTATCCGAGCGGGCTCGCTTTGCCCGTACAGTGGGATTTCTGGCGAATTACAAAATGAATAAAGGCATCGAAATTACCGGTTTGGGAATGGACGATATGACCTGCATGACCGTGGATGCAAATATGCTTGGAACTGTTTACGGAACCGGCTGCGCCAATATTTATAAAAACGGAGCGTACTCACTTAACGGTACCAAATTATTAGCCGATAAAGTTCATGTAGTTCAGTTGTTGCAGGGATGTACTTTCGATTTCAAAACACAGGAAGTAACGCTGCCCGCTCTTAACCGCCATCTCAATACGGCTTCGCTCGAAGAAACAGGTAATTACACCGTGCTTGCCAGCGGAAGCAACACACTGTTCGAAAACCAGGCTATGCTTGGCGAACTGGTTACTAATACCGGATCGGTTGCAGATTCAATTCTGGTGCTGACCGGTAACGAAACACTGGCAAATACATTTAATACCAGGTTAATACAACTTGGCTCTTCCGGAGTCATGCAGTTTGTGATCAATACTGATGCTGCCACAAATGCTGACCTTGCTCTTAAAATTAATCATGCAAAAAAAGTCCTGCTTCTATCAAATACAGCGATAATTTTCACACAGTTTCTGAATTCCGAAAACGGCAGGTTGCTCATACAGAAAGTGCACGAATGCGGAATGATTTCATCATTTGTGGGTGACGATGCGCGGTTTGTCGGCAAAACAGTGATAGATAATTTTTACACTGAATATGCCTCATACTATGCCGAACTCACTTTCAGCAAAGGTTTATCGCTGCTCGCGAATACGGTTATTATGCCCAACACTTTCTACAACAGCAATATGTACGAAAATTCCGCTACCGCTGTTCCATATGTTATGGCTAAGGATACTTTGAAATATGGAATCTGGCTTACCAATCATAATTTTATGAAATATGAACCTGTAGACGGGAAAACCATCCTTACAGGTTATGGAATTGCACCGGTTATGGTGTTACGGAATACAGGAACTATTGCAGGTTTTTCGACACAGACAGGCTCCGGAAGTACAGGTGCCCCACGTATGGTTGCCGGTTTCGATCAGCTGGAACTCTCGATGATTGATTATACCACTCCTTATGTAATGGGGAATGTGCAAGTTACCGGTTTGCATGTCAATACAAAAGATAATACCTTTAAATTGTACCCAAACCCTGCAACCGACAAAATAAATATTTCATGGAAATATCCTGACTTTGACTGGGAAATAAGAGATCTGTACGGCAAAGTCTTAAAAAGAGGAAAGTCTTCAGGTAATTATACTCAAGTCTATGTTTCTGAATTTAGGTCCGGTTTATATGTTGTAAAACTTTCGACATCCGGAGGTGTTAATACAGCATCAAAAAAGTTCATTAAACACTAGCCTTTACCTTAATCTATCCGTATGAACCGAATCAAACCAATTTTACTCCTTTCCTTTCTGCTGACTTTAATTTCCGGCATTGCACAGGAACTTCCGCAGGGAAGCCTTGTAATTGTGGGCGGAGGCCTTGAAGCCAATAATAAAAGTGTTTTTAATCAATTAATAGCATTATCAGGTGGAGCCGACAAGGCTGTTTTTTCGGTAATTCCTTCGGCCAGCGGCGTAGCAATGCAAACCTTTGTTTATTTTAAAAGTGAACTGGTTTCATATGGTGTAAAGCCCGAAAATATCCATCTTATTCCCATTGCCATGGCCGACGACGACAGCACAACGGATGTAAACGAATCAACCTGGAGTAACAATGGGAATGACCTGAAATTAGCCGAAATGGTCAGGAAAAGTTCCTGCGTTTGGTTTAGCGGCGGTGACCAGTTGCGTACCATGAAAACGCTGCACAAAGCCGATGGAAGCAATACTCTTGTTCTGGATGCTGTTTGGGAAGTATTCAAAAGCGGAGGCGTTGTTGGAGGAACCAGCGCCGGTGCGGCTATTATGAGCGAACCCATGATTGGAGCAGGTAACAGCATGGGCGCACTCAAACATGGTGTAGTCATGAATTATAAAGGTGAGGATTTTCCTGAGGGCGATGGAGTACTCCTTACCCATGGACTGGGATTTTTCCCTCTCGGGATGGTCGATCAACACTTTAATACACGTGCCAGATTAGGACGCCTTATTGTTGCCATGATGAACGATACTAAAAAAGAACCTCTTGCTTTTGGTGTGGATGAAAATACTGCTTTGATCTATATCGGGAAACAAAAAATCCTGAAAGTGGCAGGTGCTGCTGGTGTTACTGTTGTAAAAACAACGGATGCCAAAATATCGCATATCAGTAAACTGCCAAAAATTGAAAATATCGGGATCAGTTATATGGAAGACGGCGATACCTACGAAATCGGAACAGGTAAAATTACTCCTGCCGAAGGCAAAACAAATTTAAAAGGCAAGGAATACAATAATATTTCAAACCCTGCACAGGCCGGTATGTTTTCGGGAAGCGCTTCCAACTTTCTCAACCTCATTACCACCAGCCTTATGGATAATAAAGCTGTTGACAAGGTTACAAATCTTAATTTTACCGGTAAGGAAAGCGGTTTCCAGGTTACTTTAAGAAAAACGCCTCGGAGCGTTGCGTACTATTCAGCCAAACCCAACGACAGGTTCACGGTAATTGACATCAGGATGGATATCGCGCCTGTAGCTATCACAACAACTCCCTTAAAATAAATATCAACTAACCAAACCACTATTTATATGCGAAAATCTTACATTTTATTACTGATGTTTACCCTTTTCGTCAGTTCGCTTTGGGCACAAACCATTCCGGTTTCGGGAAAAGTAACCTCGGCTGCTGATAACTCGCCGATGCCAGGCGTTACGGTGCAGGTTAAAGGCACTCAAAAAGGAGCAATTACTGATATTAACGGCAGTTTCAAGCTGGATGTAGCCTCCAAATCAACCCTGGTATTCACTTTTATCGGGATGAAAAGTAAGGAAGTTGCTGTTAACGGCCAAAACCAGATCAACATTCAGTTGGAAGAAGACAGGGTCGATCTGGGGGAGGTTGTTGTTATGGGGTATAGCACAACGAGTAAAAAACTAATCTCAGGATCCGTTGGAACGGTTAACGAAAAGGAACTCGACAATATTCCGATAAGAACTATAGATGGCGTTTTGCAGGGAAAAGCTGCAGGGGTTTCGGTTACCCAGAATTCGGGGACTCCCGGAGGTCAGAACTCGATCAAAATGAGAGGAGGCAGCTCAATTAATGCGAGCAATTCGCCCCTGATAGTTATTGATGGAGTACCAATTATCACCGGCAGCTATGGACAGATCGGCTACAGCGGACAGGAAATAGATGCCATGAGCGATCTCAATCCCAATGATATTGAATCCTTTACTATTCTTAAAGATGCCTCGGCAACTGCAATTTACGGTGCCCGCGCCTCGAACGGGGTTATCCTTATCACCACCAAAAAAGGCAATTTCCAAAAAACAAATGTTAACCTGAGTACTTCTTACGGATGGCAGACCATGCCCGCCGAACGGCTTCCTCACCTGATGAATGCAGCACAGTGGAACGAATATAAAGGTACCGACGTACAGGGAACAGATACCGACTGGATGAAAGAAATCCTGCAGGTTGCGCCCACTTCGAATACCGAACTCTCGTTGAGTAGCGGAAACGATAAAACGCGCTTATTCATCTCCGGAAATTATTACAGCCAGGATGGAACCATAAAATCAACTTCCTTCGACCGTTACAGCGGACGCATCAATGTGGATCATAAATTATTAAAAAACCTATCCATTGGTGCCGGGGTCACGATGACGTATTCGAAAAACCGCCGTGTAGAAGGCGATTATACCCTTTACGGCCCTTTGCCCAATGCTCTCTCCACGCCTGCCATTTTCCCTGTTTACAATCCTGATGGAACTTACTTCGAGGGTGGCCCTTACGCCAACCCGGTTGCCATAATAAACAAAACTCAAAATGTGGCATACACCAATCGCAACAACGGAAATGTTTATCTTGATTACAAGTTCTTGGATGGATTCATATTTACGAGCAAATGGAGCGCCGATGTCTATAGTCTGCGAGAACATGAGTATGATCCTATTACTACTGCCCAAGGAAAAAAGTATAACGGGCTCGGAATTGAAGGCACCACCTATGTGAGTAACCTCGTAGGGAGTAATGTGCTGCAGTATATCAAAACCGTGAATAAAGTACACAATTTTGAAGCTTTGGCCGGGATCAGTTTCGAAAAATATGCAAAACGGACTACTTACATAGAAGCCGTTGATTTCCCGAACGAGAATTTACAATACATAACTTCAGCGGCCATTATCAGGTCAGCAAGCGCCAATTCATACGATGGGGGATTGACATCCTATTTTGGTCAGTTCAAATACAATTACATGTACAAATACATTTTTACACTTACGGCGCGTGCTGATGGCTCATCGAAATTTGGTAAAAACAACCAGTTTGGATATTTCCCTGCGGCATCTCTTGCGTGGCGTATTGCTCAGGAGCCATTTATGAAGAATGTGTCAGCAATCAGTGAACTCAAATTGCGCACGAGTATTGGCCTGACCGGAAACGACGGCATCCCTCCTTTTTCGTCATTGGCATTGTATAGCGGCGGATACAATTACAGCCAGCAATCAGGAACAGCTCCTGTTCAATTGGCAAACCCCGACTTGAAATGGGAAACCACACTTCAGACCGGAATTGGATTTGATCTTGGATTATTTAAAGACCGCATAACCCTGGCTGCCGATGTGTATTACAACCGCACTCACGACTTACTGCTTGCGCGTCCTTTGCCTGAATCCTCAGGATATACCTCCATAATGTCGAATATTGGTGAAATGCAGAACAAGGGCATCGAACTTGTATTGAATACTGAAAATCTGAAAGGCGATTTCACATGGACTACTTCGTTCAATTTCTCGGCTAACCGTAACAAAATATTAAAATTGTACAAAGGACCGAAATCGGATACTGCGGTGCCTATCGCCGATATGGGACGTGGAAACAACTGGGTTATGGAGCGTGAACCCATAGGTGTTTTTGTAGGTTACAAATGCCTGGGTGTTGATCCAACAACCGGATCCCTGGTATATGCCGATTTAAACAAAGATGGCAAGATAAACAACGATGACCGGGAGATCACAGGAAACCCAAATCCGAAATTTACCCTGGGTTTGACCAATACATTCGTTTATAAAGGTTTTGATTTCTCATTTTTCCTGCATTCAATTTATGGAAACGATGTATTTAACGGCACACGGCTTTATATTGAAGGACCAACCGCCCTTGACCAGCAAACAACCAATGTGCTCCGGATATGGAGAAAACCCGGCGATATAACAGATATTCCCAAAAGCTTTGATGGCACAAAATCATCCAGGTTTATCGAAAACGGATCTTTTCTCCGTATCAAAAATGTAACTCTGGGGTATAATGTTCCTAAAGAGTTTCTGAAAAAAATATCCCTTAAATCACTGAGGGTATATGTATCAGGACAAAACCTATACACCTTTACCACCTACTCGGGCATGGACCCTGAAGTAAATTATGCCAGTACCAATAATATTGTTATGGGAACTGACTTCTTTACTTATCCGCAATCACGCACCTTACTGGTTGGTTTAAACATCGGTTTCTAACCCCTAAATCTGAAAAATCATGAAAAAAATATTATTTCTCCTTTTCGTCCTCTCATTCAGCATAACAGGCTGTAAAAAGGTACTGGATGTTTACCCTGCTGATTATATTGCCGTTGATGAAGCTATAAAAGACAAGGCCGGTGTTCAGCATGCCCTTATGGGAGCTTACAATGGATTACAGGCTACTGGCGAATACAGCCGGAATATGATTGTTGTTGGCGATCTGGCAGCAGATAACCTTAAGGCAACAGGTACCATGGCTGAGTATTACCAGATTGATACCGTTCCCATTCCGGCTGAAAATGGATCTGTCGAAGGCATGTGGGCTGCTGCCTACGACGGTATTAACCGTGTAAATTATTTACTTTACAAGCTTCCTTCCATTACTGATATGACACAATCCGAAAAGGATGCGTCCGAAGGTGAGGCTTTGTTTCTCAGAGCCTTGTTTCACTATAACTTATCCGTTTATTTTGGCGGTATCCCAATAAAAATCCAACCTACTCTCGACCTTAGTACCGTTGATGTAGCACGCAACACTCTCGCACAGGTTTATGATCAATTAATTACTGACCTTACAGCAGCCAAAGCAAAGCTCCCTGTTACCAAAAAAGCCGGGCGTGCCAATACTTATAGCGCATCGGCTCTGTTGGCAAAAGTATATCTTTCAAAATTCCAATTACTTGGGGATGCTACTTCGGCACCACTTGCCATTTCCGAAGCCGGAAGGATAATTACGGAAGGTGGATATTCGCTTCCTGCTTCTTTTGGCAGTTTATTTAATCCAGCAGTCAATTCGGCAGAATCTATGTTTGAAGTAGTATATGATGCGCAGAATTATAATCGGCTGGCACAGTTCTTCTATTCCCGCGATTCGTCGGGAAGGTATGAATTTGCCCCCACTACCAACCTGATACAAAGTTTTGAGCCTGGCGACTCTGCCCGGTTGCGTGCCACCATTGTTTATGATAAGCACAAGCAACCTTTCGGCATTAAATACAACGAAGTATCCTCCGGTGCTGATCGTGTTTATGTATTCCGCCTTGCCGAGATGTATCTTATCAGGGCCGAAGCCCTGGCTTATTCAAATGGACAAGTAGCAGATATACAAGCAGATATTAATATGATACGCAAGCGGGCAGGCCTTGCAAATACCATCGCAGCTACTATTCCGGATTTAAAACTAGCTATAGAAAATGAGTGCAGGCATGAGTTTGCTTTCGAAGGCCACCGCTGGCCCGACCTGGTGCGAACCAAAAGGGCTGAAGCCGTGCTCGGAATTACTAATCCTGACTATACACTTTTCCCGATTCCGCTCAGCGAGATGCAGACCAATCGATTAATGGAAAAAAATCCTGGTTATTAACTAACGATTTTTAAAACGAAACACCATGAAAAAAAATATTTTCTATCTACTGCTCCTGCTTCCGGTTATGTTCGTAGCTACCGGATGTCAGAAATATGAACTGGGTAATCCGCTGCCGAGTACCCAGTCCAATTTTACGTATGTTGCTACCAACAAAACCAACGCGCCTTGTGTGGTTACGTTTACCAATACTTCTTTGAATGCAACCGGGTATCTCTGGGATTTCGGCAACGGGAAAACATCTACTGAGGCTAACCCCAAAGTAGCTTTTGATACTATAGGTTTTTATACCGTGAAACTTACCTGCACATTTGTAAACGATGTTCACTATAACAAACTTGTAAAAACAATGGTTATAAATGTGAAAGATCCCAATGCAGGACTTACACAAGTTCTTTATTATACAACCTGTGCCACTGCCGGGGGTGGTGTTCATATGGTTGTTTTGAATGATGACGGCATTGTAAAAGTGCAGGATTTTGCAACTGTGCCTTTAACAAAACCCTATGGAATTACGGTAGATACCGCAAACCAAAAAGTGTATGTTTCTGATTATTCGGTTAATATAATTTACCGCTTTGATGCAGATGGTACAAATCCTGATACGATACTAAATCATGCCACCCAGCCTCTGCTGGATTCTCCCGAAGCATTGATGGTAGTGGGGAATAAACTATACTGGGGACAGCCCGGGGGCATATACCGCTGCAACCTCGATGGTACCAGCCCGGAAAAATTTAATGCCGGTATCGAATACCCGATTGATATGCAATATAATCCGGTCACGAATAAGATCTACCTCGTAAATGATAAAACCGATTTTTCGGGAGGGTACTTCTCATTTAATTTCGATGGTACAGGTATGGCTGAACCTATACCAGATATTGATGGAACGGCCATCGAAATAAATTTTACATCAGGAAAAGCCTACTTTGCAGGATATGCTTCAGCAGGTACAGCCATGCCAGTCAATGGGATATATGTGAGCAATATAGATGGTACTTCAGTATCAAAAATCGGCGACTTTGGCTCAAAAGCATGCTGGGGTATTGCTATCGACGACAAAAGGGGGAAACTTTTCTGGTCCGTTAAGAATTCAAATTACGCCCCTGATGGTAAAATCGTTCGCGCCAACCTCGATGGATCAGGTGTTCAGGACTGGATTAAAGATATAAATCCTCAGGCTATGCAGGCGGTTTGGATTAAATTGTAGCACTTTTGAAAAATAAAAAAAAGCTGTCTCGAAAATGGGGCAGCTTTTTTTATGTCTATCAAAATCCTTTACGCTGTTGCGTTTAAAAAATCTCAATTCCGAAATCCGAAATCTCTTATCCTTCCTTCTGCATACCTTCCAATTCCGAGTGTGCCTGCTCCCATTCTTCCATCTTTAATTCCAGTTCCTTTTTCATTCCCTGGTATTCCTGGTACAAACGAGCGCTTTTTCCTGCGTCTTTATGTGTTTCAGGATCGGCCAGCAATTGGTCGTAACGCGCAATTTCATTTTCGATGGATTCAATTTCCTGCTCGGCTTTTTCAACCTTTGCAGCTTGCTTACGGATTTCGCGATCCAGTTGCTTGCGTTTTTCGTAGTTCAGTTTATTGTCCGAAAGACTTTCACCGGATTTCTGCAGTTCTATTTTTCGTGCTTCAAGTTGTGCGAGGTTGGCTAATTTGCGTGCTTTGATAAAATCATTAATATCACAAAGCCATGTTTTTATGGTGCGGTTGCGGAATTCAAAAATCTTGTCGGTGAGTCCCGTTAGGAAATCGCGGTCGTGCGACACAACAATCAGCGTGCCATCATACCGTAGCAATGCATTCTTCAGTATATCCTTGCTCACCATATCGAGGTGATTGGTAGGCTCATCGAGCACCAGCAGATTTACAGGAACCAAAAGCAATTTAGCTAGTGCAAGCCTGGCTTTTTCGCCACCCGAAAGCACTTTAACTTTTTTGTCAATGGCATCGGCGCCAAACAGGAAACTGCCTAATATATTCCTGATTTTCGTCCTGATTTCGCCAACCGCTACATCATCAATTGTTTCAAATACTGTCTTTTCGGGATCGAGTAATTCGGCCTGATTCTGAGCATAATAACCGATTTTAACATTGTGACCCAGCTTGCAGACGCCTTCGTGATCCAGTTCGCCGATTATTATTTTTGCAAGCGTTGTTTTGCCTTCCCCATTACGACCAACGAACGACACAAAATCGCCCTTTTCGATAGCCAGGTCCAGTTTGCTCAAAACCAATTTTTCGCCATAGCGTTTCGTAAGGTTATTGCATTCAACCACCACCCTGCCCGATGAAGGCGCGGGAGGAAATAAAAAATGAATGGCTGATGAACTCGTTTCGTCCACTTCCACCCTATCCATTTTATCCAGCAACTTAATACGTGACTGCACCTGCCTGGCTTTGGAAGCTTTGTATCTGAAACGCTCCACGAAACTTTCAATCTGGGCAATTTGTCCTTGCTGGTTTTCGAAAGCCGCTTTCTGAAGTTCCATTTGTTCAGTGCGAAGCTCAACATACCGCGAATATCCGGCTTTATAGTCGTAAATACGGGCGTTCATAATCTCGATGGTACGATTGGTAACGTTATCGAGGAAAGCCCTGTCGTGCGAAACCAGCACCACTGAACCGCTGTAAGTAATCAGGAAATCCTCGAGCCATTGTATAGATTCAATATCAAGGTGGTTGGTAGGCTCATCCAGCAGGATAACATCCGGTTTTTTCAGCAATATCTTTGCCAGTTCCACCCGCATCTGCCAGCCTCCACTGAATGTGCTTAGCGGCCGCTCGAATTCCACAGGTTCAAAACCAAGTCCTTTAAGCACTTTCTCGGCATCTTCCTGCATATTCTGTCCGCCAAGCAAATGAAAACGGTCCGTGGCTTCGTTGAGTCGCTGTATGATTTTCGAATACGATTCCGTTTCATAGTCGGTGCGTTCGGCAAGTTCGGCTGAATACTTGTCCATCAGCTGATGCTGTTGCCGAGCTGCCTCAAAAGCCGTCATAGCTTCCTGAAGTACATTTAGCCTGCTGCCAGTAGCCATTTCCTGCGGCAGATAACCGACGGAGCTATCCGATGGACTTGCCACAGTTCCGCTCTCGGGTTCCTGTATGCCGGCAATAATGCGCATCAGCGTAGTTTTACCGGCACCGTTGCGTCCCACCAGACCGATACGATCGCGGTCGCCTATCAGGAAACTCACGTTGCTGAACAGGTAATCGCCGGTAAAATGGACTGAAAGGTTACTCACTGAAATCATAGGTGGCAAAGGTACGGGTTTTGGGTAAATGATTAGAAGCAGTGAAATCGGCTAAATAAGTATTCAAATTAAAATATAAGTAGCTAAATATTAGGATTTAAGAGAATGTCTCACTATATTTACGACAAAACATAACTAACACTATATATTATGAAA
>JBBRYZ010000095.1:0-15132 GCA_038237165.1 Bacteroidales bacterium
GTAAATATCCATAAAATGATTTCTGCGGGCTACACTCCAAAGGGATGCCAGGTTACATACAGCAATGCTTTTAGTGGTGCCGATCCGGGTGCAGGTAAAAACTGGGTTGCCGACAACTTTTGGTACAGCATGTACATTTTAAGATACCTCTGCGATCAGCAAAGTTCAGACAAATCAAAATATTATGTTGATATATCAACAACGACCACGGTTACTGTAAACGCCAATGCTATCTGGTCGCTGAATAATCTTTTTGCCGCTAACCTTGCGGATGACGATTTCAGAGGATATTTAAAACTGAAAGAAAAACCTCAAATTAAAGATGGCTTCTGGTATATGGGGGAAGCAGTAGTTGGTGACGGCTCGGCGGAGAATAAAACTATAGAATACCGCTGGCTGATTACCTATGATGAAAAGCTTCCGTTTTCCTATGTAAGCCGTAAAGAATTCCTTTTGATCCAGAAAAAAAGATTGGAGAAAACCATGAAGGACGACCAAAGCAGCTCAGATTATTATAAGCAGTTCATGAATAACATTGATAACGAATTATCTAAACCTGAAGAAGAATTACGCAAGCAGGCGATTTGCAATTGGAATGACGAGGAGCGATTTACCGGCTTCGTTGAGGAAGGAACTAAGGGCAGCTTTATTGCCGTGAAGCCCGATTTGAGTTATTATAAGAAAAAATTACCCAAATCAGCACCGCAGTTTTTTTATGTAGTGTATACAATAGCGCAAGGGGATCCGGTATTTGAGAAGAACATTGCTGCAATACAGAAAGCAGTTGATTTTAATAAACTAAAAGCCATGTTGGGTAAATAAAATCTCAATTATGAAAAAAATCACATTCACTTTATTGGCGGTACTCTTAGGTGCTGTTTCATTTTCTCAGGAAATCGCCCGCCAATCCCTAAAGATAAAGGGCCTTATGAAGACGATTCTCACACTAATCCTTTTCACATTAACTTCGGCAGCAATAGCCCAAACCGGAACCTTCGATCTCACCACTTATACTCCTCCTTCAACTCAGGACGGTTGGAAAAAAGAAGTGAAAGAAAATATTATCAGTTATACAAAAACTGATAAAGCTAAAAAAACATGGTGCCAGATAGGGATTTACCGGAGTACTGCAAGCAAAGGCAGTATTGAGGAAGATTTTGACAGCGAGTGGAAGATTCTGGCAGCAGATCCTTATCAAATAAAGGAGGCGCCAAAATCAGGCGGCATACAGGAAGCCGAGGGTTGGAAAATTAAAGTTGGTTCCGGAACATTTTCCTATAATAAAAGTGATGCCCAGGCGATACTTAGTGTTATTAGTGGTAACGGCAGGGTTGTAAGCATTATTGCTATTAACAACAGCAAGGATTACCTGGGCCAGATACAAAGCCTTCTGGAATCAGTCAGCCTGGCAAAACCTGATATCAATCCGGTTTCTGATAGCAACACCAACCCGGTAATTCCGGAACCCACAAATACAACTTCAAACCAGCCTGGTTTTGCATTTTCCACCACTAATTTCGATGATGGGTGGACGAGCAATATAAAAGAAGATTGGGTGGAAGTAACAAAAGGAAATATAAAAGTGCTTATACATTTCCCGAAAGACGGAACTATTTTCCCCGCGGACCCCGATGTGCTGACCACAGGTGCCTGGAATATTCTGGTTGCTCCCCGATACAGCAATATGATAAATTTCAAAACAAGTTATGTTGAAGATTATAAACGTCCATATTTTGGAACGGGTTACGCTACGGATAACCAAACTGGCAAATCAGTTTTTGTTGTGCTTTTCCGCAGAGGTGGCGGATGGTTCGAAGTGGTTGCGCCCGACAACAATTCCTTTACACAGGAGTTTGGGTTTAATCCGGAAACGATCAGATGGGGAGCGATAACTGAATATATGGGTGGATGGGTATTGGACAATAGCAAGGGTGCCGTAGTTAAAGCAGACCCAGGAATTTTTGACCATTTAGAAAACATGGTTAGCTACAATAAGTTTGCCGTTGCAGCCTCCGACCTTAATAACACCGGTGAATGGAAAGACTCCTTTTCCAGCAATACATATTATGCCAATTATTACACAGGAGCTTCTGCCGGCATGAGTACGTATACATCGTCAGCATGGTTTGTATTCAAAACCGGCTATAATTACCATTGGGAATTAGTGGCAGTAAATTCGTACGGCGGAGCAATGGATTTGGCTCAATCCAAAAGCGATGGTACTTTTAAATCGCTGAATAACTGGCAGATGTATTTTTCGGACATTGAAGGCAAACCCAAAACATTTGATGTTTATTTTACTGCCATTAAAGGTGGAAGAGTGTTTTGGATGAACGATGCCAAATTCCCCGGTTCAGGAATTTTTACCGGATTTTCTTTATCGAAATAATCAAAACCAATAAATTCTCGTCATTAAACAGAACAATTTTTATGCTTACAACTATTTTCCTTCTTTAAATGACGCAATAGTTCGTAATGTCCCAAACCAAATTATTCAGTGTTAAACTTAATCGTATGAAAATATTCTTGTCCTTTTTCTTTTTAATGATACTATTGATGAATGGCTCACCGGTTTTGGCTCAGCAGAAAAATCCAAAAACGCAGGCTGAAATTAACGAAAGAGCGAAAGCGGCGCAAAAAGAAATGGACAAACTCACTCCTGAACAAAGAAAAATGATGGAGCAAATGGGTATTCCAAATCCGGCTATACAACAAGGTCCGCCGGTTAGCGACCAACAGGTTTCTGATGCGACCGGCGGGTCAACTGTACCCGAAAAAGATTTGCAGAAGATTGCCTCCATTTCTAAATCACCATTGACCAAAGCAACGTTGCCCGCATTTCTTTCTGCCACACACAACGTTGTTGTTACAAAACTGAAACCTGCATCAAAAACAACTGGCGAAAATATTTACCTGAAATTAAAAGTTGATGAAAATACTCCGTCTGTAATTGGCAATACTGCAGCTGGTCTTTGGATATTGGGGCGTATTGAGCCTGCACTTTATGTAATGGGAAAAGCCTGTATGATGGAAGCTGAAAATACAGATAACCTGAATAATTATGCCGCCATGCTTACCATGTGTGGAGCCCCAAATTATGCAATTCCAATCTTAAATTACCTCAACGCTCAATTTCCCCAAAACCCAACCATCCTCAACAATCTTGGACAGGCATGGTTCGTCCCAGGCGTATCCTGAAACCTGGTATTGTTGACGATGTGCCAACAGTAACTTCACCAGGCAGGAAAGTATGATCCGTCGCCTCAAGCCCGAATTTGAAAGTGTGTTTCGAACTCGCGAAATAGGAAAAACTTTCTTTTAGCGTATAATCCTGAATAGATGATTTTACCTTAAACTGCGCGTCGCCTCCGCCAATCGTAATAATATAATCGTACTTGCTGTATATCAGCGAACTGTTGAGGAAAAGCTTGTCGCTGAAAAGGTGATTCCAACGCAGAGTGCCGGTGCCGTTCCCCCAGTTGATCCCCATCGGGGCATTCTGAGTGGTAGATCGGTCGAGTACGTCGCGGCCAAAGTATCCTGAAAGAAATATTTTGTCTTTACCAGTAATCTGGTAATTGGCCTTCACATTGAGATCGTAAAAATAGATTGATGTTTTACGTAAGTCGGCATTGGTGTCAATTTTTAAAATCAAATCTGCATAAGTTCGTCTGCCGGAAATCATAAATGAACCTTTGTCTTTCTTTATCGGGCCTTCGACGGTTAACCTTGATGAGGTAAGGCCGACTCCGCCGGTTACAGTGAACTTTTTGCTGTTGCCATCGTTCATTTTTATATCCAGCACCGATGAAATACGTCCGCCATATTCGGCTGGGATACCGCCTTTATAAACCTTTATGTCTTTTATAGCATCCGAATTAAATACTGAAAAGAAACCAAGAAGATGTGACGGGCTGTAAACATTAGCTTCATCAAGCAGAATCAGGTTCTGATCGGCGCCACCTCCCCGAACATAAAAGTTGGCATTGCCTTCACTGGTTGATTTTATTCCCGGCAATAGCTGTATGGTTTTCAAAATGTCTTTTTCCCCGAAAAAGACCGGTATGTTTTTGATTTCTTTGATATCCATTTTTTGAACACTCACTTCATCTGAAGTCACATTTTTGTTTGATCGTTCTGCTGTGATCATCACTTCATTTAATTGAGTGGCAGTTTCGCTGATTTCAAAATTGAGTTTTATGCTTTGGTTTAAATTAATGATCGTATCTTTTTTCTCATATCCGATAAACTGGGCACTAACGATATATTTCCCGCCTGGCAAGGTGAGGGAATAAAACCCGTACCCATTTGATGTGGAACCTGTATTGGCAAGTTCTTTAACAAATATTGTTGAACCTATAAGCGGCTCACCGGTCATGGCATCATGTACTGTTCCGCTTATGGTGAACTTATTCTGTGCCATGGCAGGAACAAGAAAACCAATTACACACGTACAGACTATGAATAACCGCAGTACTTTGGACATATATCCGGATAAACAATTAGAATCAAAATAGATAACTCCGTTTGCGTCAAAAAATTAGAAGGTTAACAAACATTAACAAGGCAAGGGGGAATTCCAGCCTGGCCAGTATGCAGATACCGGAATTTTAGTATTGTTTCAAAGCCGGGAAAATATGAAATGACAACTGCACTTTTAAACGAAAGTTATTTTAGACATTACAAAAAATTACTCTGCTAGTCCGGTAAATCAGTTTTGATAAAAAATATTACCTTTATTCCGCCCCGCTTAACTTAATTTCAAATTTGATGGAAGTTTTTTCGCCCTTTGATGCCGAGCTTTTTACTCCGCCCGACCCATAATTGCCGTGCGATCCGCCTCCGCCATGTCCACCGCCATGTCCGCCGCCATGTCCTCCACCCGAGCCACCCATTCCTTCACCCATTCCTCCGCCCATACCGCCACCTCCGCGATTTCCGCCTCCGGCTTGCGATTCGCCTTGCGAATCGCTATGAGCTGCTGCTCCCTGATGACCCATGGCCATTTCGGTGAGATTAATTTTGAATTTAATTGCCGGGTTGCCTTTCATGACCTTCAAGTCCTTGGCATATAAAGCTTTCAAAGGGATTACCAGTTCGTAAGTCATGGCGTTTTGCTCCTCCCAGTTAATGGCCGCTTTAATGTCTTTCAGTTCGCTTACCTTAAAAGTTCCATTATAATCGGGCTGGAAGCCATTTAATATGATTTGGTGATCCTGGCTCAGGAAATGCCTGGTGAAATCCATTTTGTCGGGTTCATTTCCGGGCAACGTTTCCAGTTGCTGCTTTTCGGGCATTTTATGCTTTTGATACTCGCCAGGCAACGGGAACCGCACCGAGGCTGTTTCTTTATTCTTTTCAACAGGTTCCATCAGTATTTCCAGCCCCGAACCCAATATGCTCATTTCAGTTTTTTGATCGGTTGTGCGCAGGCAGATATACAGGTTGGATTTATCATTGGTAATATTGTACTGCAGGCCGCTATTTATATCGCCGAACCGCAGGGGCAAACTCCATTCAGTCGGAAAACCATCTGCAACAACTGGTTTGGATTGCCAGTTTGCCTGGTATATCTCAGAAGAACACGATGTTAGAACAGCCAGGGAAATTGAGAAGCAAATTAATACCAGGGTCTTTTTCATACGTTTTTTTAATTATTGGGTTTTAGACAGGCACTTACAACGGATTGGATTACAAGAGATTTTTCATGGTTTACAATAGGTGATTGGAAATACCTAAAGTTAGGTTGCATCATGAGGAAAAGGTTTAATCAGAATCTTTATTTTAACAAATGTTGGGAATCCTTAATTTGAAGATGGATCATCCGGCTGAAAGAATAATTTTTTCCAAAAAGCAGATTGCCCGGTTAGTTTATATCGTAACAGTTAAACTGATTTCCCGCAATAACCGTTAATGCTGACGAAAATCGGGACGACCGTCAAAACCACCATCCCTGTTTTGTTGCCTTTGAGGATTAGTCCCATTGAAATTCCTTAGGCTGTATGTGAATGTAAGCATGAAATATTGCTGCAGCACTTCGGTGTTTATATCATCAATATACGTGTCGGCAACGGTTCGGGTCAGGCTCTTGTTCTGGCCGAGTATATCGTAGCCGGAAAGCTTTATTTCAGCGGCTTTATTTTTCAGGAATTTCTTACCTATATTCAAATTCCACAGGGTATAACGGGAGGAAATATTAGAAGACACCAGGTCATAATCCTGATAGGTGACAGAGTTTTGGATAAAAAATCCTTTCCAGAATTCCCAGTTAAATTGTAATGAACCGATCTGGTAAAAATAATTATTGTTGAGCGTGGGTTGTATGGAATTGTCCACAAGATTGTACGAAATATTATAAGTAAGTGTGAAATCAAGCTTTGTGCTTATGTTACTGCTCAAAACACTACCAAGATTATAACCATACGTGCGTGAAATATTGGTAAGTCCGTTAACCATGCCGGGCAAACGATTATAACTCACACCTGTATTGAAATTGATATTACTCTTAATAGGTTTTAAGGGGAAGCCCACCGTGCCCAAAACCCGCGCATTCCAGGCTCCATTGAGGTTCACCGGAACTGAAAGCTGACTCCCTTTGTTTACTGTCTGCCCATTTATCAGAGTATCATTTGCTGTTCTGAATGTTGAATTTCCGATATAATTCTGAGTCTTCTGGAAAAACATCATGGCGAAAAAGTTTGCGGTTTTAGCGTTATTGGAATGGGATAAGCGGGCATTAAGTGAATGACGCATTTCCTGGCTCAACAATGGGTTGCCTGTTGATAACAACAGCGGATTTGAATTGTCGATCACTTTCTGTAGTTGGGTAACAGAAGGCGCATTTGTAATTGCCCGATACACAAGCCGCAAATTGGTGACTTTCGAAAATTTATAATTGAACATGAGGTTTGGCAGCACATTACTATAATATCGGTGCGTCGAATCCAATAAAGGGAAAGTTGTATTGCCATCCAGGCTCGCATATTGGTAGGCAATACCGCCATTTAAGTTCATCTTCGGAGTCTGGTATAAATATCCCGTTCCTATGCGATGGGTTATGTAATGGTTATTGTAAACATTTGAAAGCAAAGTATCGAAATCGGTATAATTCCGAAGGTCGTCCGCATAATTATATGTCTTTTTATCATTATCGTTTTTCGACCAGTACAAATTATAATTCAGCTGTACCTGGCTGTGTTTCCCTATCGGCTCAGTATATACAATGTTCGATGAAAGGGACAGGCCGGTGGCTTTAGATTTTCCGTATTGGTTTACCGAATCATTGGCTTGTTGCTGCGCCTGCTGGTAAAATATGCTTTGAGTATTCACATAATTATCTACGTTTCGGTTTGTAATCCCGGTTCCCAGGTCAAGGGAAATGGTTCTTCCTTTCTTGCTGAATTTGTGCCGGAAGAGGAGGTCATTATTAAAATTATATCCCGATGATGGTCCGCTATTGGTATTGATTGATGAATTCGCCAGGTTTGATAACATGTAATCAGGCGTTAATGCGGTTTTGGCATTCAGGTAGCTGTTTGAATTATTATCCTGCAGGCTGAAGCGGGGGGTTAAGATAATTGAGTTGGCAGAATCTATGCTGTATTCCAATCTTAAGTTAGCCCGGTGATTGGTGTTATTAGTAGTTGTGTTACTAAGTTCGTTATAATACTGGCTGGCGGTACCACCTAATATATATTGGCGGTCTGTCAGTTTATTTGTGGTATTTATCCCGTTATTCCAGAAGTAACTGGCATTCAGATTTAGCTTACTGCCCCATTGGTCGGTAAAGTTAAGGCCTATTGCATTGGTGCTGAAGATACCGCTTTGAGGGCCAGCCGTTAAACCTGTGCTTGCTCCTCCTCTGCCACCTGATACTGCTCTGGCACTGCCGCTATTGCCTATAACATCATCTGCAGAGAAATTCTGCTGGTTTACGTTATTGCTCATACCAAGTATAGTAAGGCGCCTCTGACCTTTGAAAAAATTCACATTTGCGCCTAGCAAATATTTGTCATCCGTACCATAGCCGGCGGAGAATTTGCCGAATTGCCCTGTGTTCTTGTTGTTTCTGGTCACAATATTCATGGTCTTCTGACCGCTTCCATCGTCAAATCCGGTCCAGACAGCCTGGTCCGAAAGTTTATCAAAAACCTGTATTTTGTCCACAATTTCGGCTGGAAGATTTTTGAGCGTTACCGAAGGATCGTCGCCAAAAAACTGTTTGCCATCCACCAGAATTTTCTGAACAGCTTCTCCATGTGCCGTAACCACACCGTTTTCAATTGTAATACCAGGCATTTTCTTTACCAGATCTTCGGTTGATGCATCACGGTTAACCTTGAAGGCATCGGCATTGTATTGAACAGTATCTCCTTTTTGCTCGGCCCGTATGGCGGTGGCATTTATATCGACAGTGCCAAGGCTTGTAGCCGATGGTTTAATAACAAGTTTACCAATATTTTCGGTTTTGCCTCCGGCATAAACATTTTTCCTGAATTTTTCGAAACCCACATACGTAACTTCGAGGATGTAGGAACCTTTATTAAGCTTTGTGAACTCAAAGTTACCCTGAATATCGCTCGTGTAGTATTTAAAATGGATTGTATCCCTGGCACTCATAAGCTTTACTACACCGCCGGGTAGCGGCTGCTGATCATCGGAATTTAAAAGCGTGCCGGTGATACGGAATTCCTGTGCCGAAACGATATTCGAAATGAGTATTAACAGGAAACTGAAAATTATGAAGATTTTTTGCATAAAGTTTAGGATACTTATTTAACTGAAATATGTTATTAGATGCATAAATCGGTTAAAAGATTAATCCGGGATAAAAAGAAATCTGATGCTGGGATTTCAGTCTTGTACCGGATTGCTATTTCAGTTAGATTCGGTAGAATTTTATGCTCAGATATTGAGATTAAAATATGAAATGCAGGATTGTTTATCAAGATGATAATTTTCAATTATCTAACCTTCATGACAACTTTTTCTGAAATGAAAAAATCCCTGCTAAACTAATATCAGCAGGGATTTTTTATGTTTCGCTTAGTTAAATTGGCAGTTTAAATCTCATCACCACCTCACCGGTTTCTTTATTTACTTCAATACTCTGGCTTTCGAGTCCCATATCTTTACCTGTTGACATTTTAAATAACCCGGCCAGGAATTGCATTCCGTTGTTCATCACCTGCTCTATTTCAAGGGTCTTTTCTTCCTTTTGTTGTTGAGCTTCATCTTTTTCAGGAATAAAATTTTCAGAAACCGGCTGGGTTTCTTCCTGTTCCTCCAGGAAATCTAATGTGCCTGTTTCCTCCTGATTGCTTCCGGTGATTGTGATTTCGGGTTCAACAAGGGCGGGTTCAATATCAATTGCTTGTAATTTTTCTGTTTCCGAAATAAATTCTTCCAGTTGCTCTATAAATTGTGAACGGCCTTTGGTCGAAAAATCTACCGAGTTGGTGTGATTCGAGCTATCCAGAACGCCATCAAAAAGGCTTTGCTTTACAAGTAAGCCGGAGGCAATCTGCGATTCGATGGAATTTCGGGTAATAAAATTGAAGATGGTTAACTTGCTGCTTTTCTGTCCCAGACGATCGATGCGGCCAATGCGTTGATTCTTTTTTGCAGGATTCCAGGGCAGTTCAAAATTAATCAATGTATCTGCAACCTGCAGGTTTAGTCCGGAGCCACCGGCTTCGGTGGAAAGGAATATTTTGCAATGCGGATTAGTTTCGAATTTACGGATCAATTCGCCACGAAGTTTCACAGGCACACTTCCGTTCAGTTCTGCAAAACCTATATTGTTTTCACGCAAGATTTGCCCTATCAGTTTATGTACTTTTATCCATTCCGAAAAAATAATGATCTTGCGGTCCGAATTGGCTACATCCAGTTTTTCAAGCAGTATATACTTTAACTCATCCAGTTTGGGCGATTCATTGGTTTGATCATCAATCAAATAAGTGGAATCACAAACCATGCGCATACTGGCCAGCAGCAGCTGAAGCTTTTGCAAATCATAAGGCGTGAGGAATTTTTTCCGGATAATGGTTGCAATTCCCTTTGAATAGGATGCATGATATTCAGCCTGCAATGGCGAAAGATTAACCGGTACATTGAATTGTTGCACATTTGGCAGCTGATCCATTACTTTCCTTTTTTCGCGGCGGATCAATATGGGTTCAAGATCTTTGTTGAGTTTTTGCAGATCGTAATATCCGTTTATTTTATTGTGTTTTTCAGGATCGAAAAGGCAGTGTTGATAAGAGAATTCCCACAAGGGACCAAAGAAATTAGGGGAAATGGTATTCACAATCGAGAAGATATCGATGAGTCGATTCTCAATTGGTGTCCCTGTAATCACCAACACGTGTTTAAACTTCAACTTGCCGATAGAAGAAGCTGTTTTTGTTTCGAAATTTTTAATGCGCTGTGCTTCATCGAGGATCAGAAAATCGAAACCGGCTTTATTTAGTGCTATCTGATCGCGGAGGATAGTTTCATAATTAATGATAAAGAAGAAATGTTCCTGATCCTGGTATTGCTTTTCGCGATCATCGGGCAAGCCTTCAATTACCAGAGCTTTCTCATCGCTGAATTTCTCTATCTCTTTTTTCCATTGCTCTTTAAGTGAAGCCGGGCAAACCACCAAAGTCCTGGCAAAACCGAATATTTCCCTTTTAAGGATGGCTGTCCCAATGGCCTGAATGGTTTTCCCAAGACCCATTTCATCTGCAATAATAGTAGCCTTGCGGAAAAGCGCAAAATCAATTCCATCTTTCTGATAAGGATAAAGCTCGCCATTTATGATGGAATAATCGGGATTGTAATCTGTTTTTAGGTTTTCGAGCACTTCATCTTCGAAAGCAGCCTCAACTCTTTTCTGTACCTCAGGTCTGATGCGTATCAGAGGAAAATTTGTCGCTTCTTCGATAAAACCAAGAAAGCTTTTGATTTGAGTATCTTCGATAAATGAGGATTCCTTAAAATATTTCGAAATCAGAAGTTGCTCACCCGCAGCCATTCTTTGTGGGAAATACCAAGTAATTTTGTATTCGTTAATCGGATCACAATATATTTCGATAAACGGATAGGTTTTATTTAACTTGTCGAATAAGGTTTTGTCATTTTTCAATGCATTGAATGCGAACATGATATGCTTAGTGGTGCCCAGTTTATTAATCCTCGAATCTTTGCTGTCACTATATCCCGTTTCATGCTCAAAATCGCGTAAAAATACCCTGTAGCGTACTCCATTTTCGTTGGTAAGGATATGGTCACCATAAATATTGGAAGCCCATTTAATACGGTATCGCGCTTTGTCAGCTTTAATCCGGCGTTCCTGCATCACCCGCTTAATCATGCCTTCGCGGGTGTATTTTTTGTGTTCCACCGTTTCTTTGGGATCCAGGAACTGCAACTCGTTTTTAACCTGCAGCAGACAGGCATACGAATTCCTGTCCCAGCCAATTTGCTCGCCATTACGCGATGGAATCATATCCTCATCAAATACATTCAATGAATATTCAGCCTGTTCGCCTCCCAGCTCCGAATTAACAATCAGTTCAAACCTCACTGCCGACTGCGACAGCACCTGACAATCACTGTTGTTAAAAATGATTTCACCCATGGCAAGTTCGGCCTTATCCAAAATGCTCTGAAGTTTTGTAATCTGCTGATTGATAAATACATTTATGTTCATAGGATATGTTATTAATTTTACCGGATTTGTAATGCAATTTTAGCGATCGAACAATTTATTTGAGGATGGATTACTTTTTCAGTTAGGTTTTCAAAAATAAAGCAATCAATTGGAAAAGTGTTTAAATGGTCGATAATTTCTGATAACTTTATCTTGCGGTATACTGTTTTACAGGATCGCATGTTTTTGACCAGCATTTCTTTAAAGCAACCTAAGTACTCATTTTTAAATATTTCAGAATAGGAAACCCGTGCTTTATAGACTATATTTGTGTGTATTAAAAACTTCTATCATGGGACACACAACTTCCGATACCAATCTGAGCATTACTGAACGTGACTTCCACGAATGTATACGACATGCAGATGATTTTTTTAAAATCGAACTTCTACGCCAGGCTAAAAACTGGTACACGAAAGCACTTGGGTTTAACATGCAAACAGGTATGATACAACAACGGATTGCTGAGTGCGACAAGATGCTGGCTTTTGAGCGGAAAGTTGCAGGCATACTCGCTATAATTGCTTCAGTAATCGTGGTGCTTTTTTTAATAATTTGAAAATTGCCAGGGAAACTACTTTTTCTATTCTATTTTAAATCTGTTATTTCTGCATTTTAATCCATTTAAATCATGGGTTACCATTCATTCTTATTAATATAATGATTTGAATTCAGGCCACAGATTGCGCAGATTACACAGATGAGTATTAAATGTCTGGGTCTATTTATTGTTATTAAAACTTCTGAAAACAATTATCAAATCAGTGCAAATTGGCGAAATCTGTGGCAAAATTGATTGATTAAGGACTGAATATTTACAATCCTTCATCTTAACAGACAGAGGTGTATTCATTTTGAACCTATTTGTGTAGTAGATTTAGAAACAATCACTATTAACTTTTAACCATTTTCTTTTAACTTCCATTTCCAGCATTTGTCTGCCCTCATTTCATTACTTTTGCCAATCCTATTCAAATCCAATGTCTGAGCCAATCCATTCACTCACTAATCCCCGTATTAAAAATATCCTTAAGTTGCAGGCCAGCAGCCGCGATCGTCGCAAACAAAACCTTTTTGTTATCGAAGGATACCGCGAAATCATCAGGGCAATTGGTTCTGGAATTGAGATTAAAGAGCTTTATGTCTGTACAGAAATTGACCGGCAGGGTAGGAGTGAGGAGCTGATTACAGGAGAGAGTAAAATACAGGTTTTTGAAGTAAGTAAACCCGCATTTGCCCGTATCGCTTACCGAGAAGCATCCGACGGACTAATTGCACTTGCTGTTCCGCGAAACCTTAGTCTGAAGGATCTTAAATTAAGCTCAAATCCACTCCTTCTTATACTTGAATCCGTCGAAAAACCCGGTAACCTTGGTGCTATCATGCGTACCGCTGATGCCGCTGGAATTGATGCAGTTATTGTTTGTGATCCGCTTACTGATATTTACAATCCAAATGCAATCCGTTCAGGAGTTGGATGTATTTTTACTTGTCAGATTGCCACCTCAACTTCAGCAGAATCGATTATCTGGCTTCGTGAGCACCACATTAAAACGTATGCTGCAGCGCTCACAGAAAGTGCGCTCATATATTACCAGGTTGATTACCGTGGTCCTGCGGCCATCGTTATGGGTACAGAAGCAACTGGATTGAGTAATGAATGGCTTGATAAATCTGAATCACAAATTATAATTCCCATGAAAGGGATAGCCGATTCGATGAATGTATCAACCTCTGCAGCGGTATTGATTTTTGAGGCCTTGCGGCAGCGGGAGGCTGGTAAGAGGGATTGATTTTTTTCGTAGAGACGCGATGCCTCGCGTCTAACAGGAATTTCCCACAATAACGTATAGACGCGATGCCTCGCGTCTAAAACGAAATTCCCACAACGATATACGCTATAAATCGCTTCCACCTATTTTAATACAGGAATAGTTTAGTTTTACGGGAATCAATCAAAAAACAACCATGAAATTCCAAATTTGAATGCCGCATCGGCCTGCGGATAATCAGGAACTATTATATAGTTGGTAGTCATGAGTTTGGCATTAAAATGTTCATATTTAATAAATATCCGGGCTCTTTTGATATTCAGGTTGACAAAAAAATCGAGATAAGGATAATTTCCTGAAAGATAGGATCTTTGCTGGTAAAATGCCCGAAGTGCAGGCATATAAGCGTCCTGGTACCATTGCGAATGATAAGTGCCGCTTACTCCTATCTGAGCATGAAGTGCTTTGTCAAACAATACAGCATCATAAGCAAGTGTCAGCTTACCAATAACGGCCGGAAGCTGAAGAACACTGTCGGGTGTAATTTGCTGCCCTGCCGCATACACGGTTGTTATCCAGTGCCTGATCCTGAATTCTTTGCTTACATGGCCTGCCAGTATATTAAGTCCATTGGAATATTGCTGAGGAAGTACATTTTTATCAAGATATACATAATTGGTCAGTCTGGTATATGATGCATTCAGATCGAATCCTCTCAGAACTACCCCGAATTCACCTTTTAGATAATCCTGCGTCCCAAATGAATTATGCCATTTAAAATAATCAGTAATGTAATTATTATAATAATAATCCGGATGCATTGCGCCTTTTGAAACATTCAGGTAGGCTTTATGATTTTGTTTTCCAAAAAACTGGTAGAAACTTCCATCCAGAGAGTAGTCGCCGGCATTATATCCTCCCAAAACAAGATATGCCGAAGCTTTAAAAAATGTTTTCTGTTTTATAATTCCCTTAAGCATTCCAAACGGAACAGTCTGCCGGAAAACATCTTTTTTAGTGGTATCGCGAACTAGCCTGTCGGTCTGAAAACGTATTCCGAATGAATACTGCAAAGGAAAGCTCTTACCTAAGGTATCAGGCGTTTCATTTGAATATACAAAGCAGTTTTCGAAATGCGTATGCCTTATTGAATCAAAAATATGTACAGTATCAGTTTGATAAAAATATGCAGGATAGAAAGCAAAATTAGGACTTGTTGACATATCATTGTATGAATTCCCTGTGCGGTTATAGCGCATGGTATATACAATTCGTCCTGCATCAAATTTACGGGGAACAAGTATGGTCGTAGTATCTACTTTTTTGGCAACGGTTGATTTCAGAATATTAAAATACTGTTGAAATACAATGCCGTTCGTTTTACCTTGGTTGACGGAATTATTCAGATTGGTTGAATATACTTTCCTGTTAGTCTCTGTATTGTTCAGAAACAGGTTTAAATCAGATTCGGATATGCCTCCATTTTCAAAATTCGTGGCATGGTCGGTACGATAGGTAATTATTGATCCAAACCTATTCGTAGGATAAAGAAAGGCGGCATAAAATGTTCCTCCGGCATTGAAGGCTCGTTGGCGCAGGTAAAGTCCGGGTGCATTAGCATATCTGGCATCTAGTCCAAGGTATATCCCACTGCCGATA
>JBBRYZ010000096.1:0-15114 GCA_038237165.1 Bacteroidales bacterium
CATGCTTTCCCATGAATTGGGAAGACATGGATCGATGGCGAGATATTCCTTGTTAAAAGAGATTCCTGCAAACGTTGATAAGGCAATTACTATGGTTCCGGCCATAACGCCAGCATGAATTCCTTCGGCTGTGGTTCCGCCCTGTATATCCACAAAATCACTGGCCAAAGCATCAGCATACAGCTGCCAGCTCATTTTCCGGTTGCCGGCAATAGACGCAAGACGTGCGTGAACAATGCGACTCAAAGTTGAGCCGTGCGAAGTACGCCCAAAATAATATTCGAGATTACGCTGCAGATAGTCTGCCGGCAATTTATAGCCAAGTCCCGAGAGTAAACTATCCACTTCCGACTTTTCGAGGTTGTAAAAAGTCATCAGCATATCCGCTTGTTTGGCCACCTTGAATTCGTCGGGTGTAAGTCCTTCCGCTTTCAGAATGCGGTCCATGCGGTAAATATTGCCGTATTTCTTTTTGTAGAAGTCCCAATCCAGTTCTTTCAGGTCGAAATAGCCTTCGTATTGTGCGATAATGCCATCCGGATTGATATCGAGAAATAATTTCCCTGCTATTTTATTCCAAAGATCAAGTTCTTCTTTTTTGAAGCCAAGTTTTTCGAATTCATTGAAACCTGTATTTCCATAGGATTTCAGAATAAGTGCAGCTTTCCGGAAAGCCCAGGCAACCATGATGTTGGTATAAGCGTTGTTGTTCAGTCCGCCTTCGTGGGAGCCGGGATAGGATTCGTGAAATTCATCCGGACCCATAACTTTGGTGAGGTCGTAGCGCTGACGACTTTCGTTCCAATGGCATTTGCTGGCCCAGAAACGGCATATCTCCAGGAATATTTCAGTTCCGTATTCCTTCATAAAATCCAGATCATCAGTTACCTGGTAATATTGCCAGATGTCCAATGCCACCGCCAGCGAAACATGCCGCTGAAGTGAACTGTGATCGGTATCCCACTGTCCGTTGAGTGGGTTAAGGTGAATGATCTGAGTTTCTTCACTTCCATCCGAACCGCTCTGCCAGGGAAACATAGCTCCTGAAAATCCGTATTCCTTTGCATATTCCTTAGCTTTTTCAAGCCGGCGGTAACGATACATTAACATCGATTTAGCTACTTCAGGAAGATTTATATCATACAGCGGCAGGATAAAAAGTTCGTCCCAGAAGATATGGCCACGGTAAGCTTCGCCATGCAGTCCTCGTGCTGTAATACTTGCATCTATTGCACTGTTATGCGGCGACATGCTCACGATTAGATGGTAAAGATGAAGACGAAGCAGCTTTTGGGAAAACCGGTCGCCGGTAATCTGCATATCGATTTTAGTCCAGATAGCTTTCCAGGCAACAGCGCTTTTATTTAAAAGAATATCAAAGCTATCAGTTGTTTTATCTAATTCTGAAATGGCTGATTGAAGCGGATCGCTGACATCATCAAGTTTGGAAGTGTAGATGGCTACTTTTTTAACCAAAGTAACAGTTTCTTCCTTTTCGACATCAAACGAAGCAGAGCTGTAAACGGCTGCCGGTGAAACAGAATGGTAAAGTTCGACACCGGAAGAAATACCATTTTCGAAGAAGTAGAGATCGGCAGCTTCTGCAACCTGAATTCCCGACTGTGTAGTTTCGACAACCACAAACTGTCTGTCACCGGATGCGCCTTGCTTTATTGGTTTAAGGTGTATCTGGTTGAGTGATTTATACCGTTCAACACCATCGTTGATGATAGCGCCGTTTATTCCGGTTTTAATGGTGATTTTGCCACGGTAATTCAATGGCTTTATGGAATATTGCAATGCCGACAAATGAACATCCGACATTGAAGTAAATCTTTTCGATTCAACAAGTGATTCATTTCCTTTCTTGTCCCTTACTTTCAGCGAACGGGTAAGCAGGCCGGTTTTAAAATCAAGCTTACGCTCAATGGAAATAATTTCGGTATTGTTTATGTCAAACCATTCGCCGTCATTGATTTTGAATGTAACTGGTAGCCAGTTAGGAGCATTTACAAAATCTTCGTTCCAGATATCCTTGCCGGCAATTGGAGTACTCAGTCGGTTGTAAAGTCCGGCGATATAGGTTCCCGGATAATTTATTGCGTTGGCATCCATTTCGTCCATAGCTCCGCGGGTGCCCGAATAACCATTTCCGACCGACATCAGCGCTTCTCGTGTGCGCTCTTTGTTGGGTTCATAAGTATGATAGGTGATATTCCAGCCGTCTTCTTCTATCCCTTTTTCGAACCACTGATTTAATTCTCCAAGCGATGTTTCGGAGATATCATTTACAACGATATCAGCTCCGTTAATAAGCAATTCGTTGTTATTTTCTTCACGGGCAATTCCGAGCACCAATCCGAAATTACCGGCACGACCGGCTGCAACTCCCGATGTAGCATCTTCTACTACAATGGCATTGTGTGGTTTAACGCCCAAATTTCGGGCAGCGGTGGTAAAAATATCCGGCTCGGGTTTGCCTTTCAGACCCATTTTGGCGGAAACTACACCATCCACGCGGGTTTCGATCAGCGGCATAAGTCCGGCTGCTTCGAGAACAGCTTCACCGTTTTTGCTTGATGAAGCAACACCTATCCTGACTCCTGATTTTTTCAGATCGTGGATCAGTTGAACTGTCGATTCGTAAACACTTACTCCATCGCGAGAAAGAACTTCGTTAAAAGTTATATTTTTACGATTACCCAATCCGCACACGGTTTCCAATTCAACACTATCCGATGGATCGCCGAAAGGAATTGTGATACCCCGCGATTCAAGAAAGGACTTTACTCCTTCGTAACGTGGCTTGCCATCCACATAAGGAAGATAGTCGTCTTTTTGGGTAAATTCTTTGAAAGTTTCTCCGTGTTGGATTTCACGCTGACGAAGGTAATCGTCGAACATCTTTTTCCAGGCATGGCTATGAACCAATGCTGTCCGGGTGATTACACCATCGAGGTCGAAAATTACTGCTTCGAAATGATATTTTTTTGCCATCTAAAATCAATTATAATATGTGTACTATTGGCATCAGCAGGATTTTTGTTTCCCACAAGGACGCTAAGGTCACAAAGTTTATTTGGTTTTTGTGTCTGTTGCTTCTCTCAGATGTGGATATTCATTTCCGATTACTGAAATGACAAAGTTACGCCAACTTAGTTTTGTAAAGCTTTGTTTTTAGGTATTACATTTAGGAAAACGAGTTTAAAATGAGCTTTGCCCACGCGCACCCCTTAGTCCCCGAAGGGGAAAGTCCTCGCACACAGAAGATTGAGTAATTCGTTCCAAGCCTAAAATTATAGAAAATGAGTATTTATTCGTCAAAGGTTGAGTTTCTTATCAATACTTTTTAAGAGTTTACGGATATGACCTCATTTCAATACCTGTCATAATTAACTGATATTTATCCAGTTAAATCCATAAGGTTCAATCTGAACCGGAATATTACCGTCGAAAACATTAACACCCTTTTTAGCAGATTCAGGCAGAATAACAGGTAAAGACTTATCAGTCATATTATGAATGATAAGCCATTTTTCGTTTTCGAAGCTGCGTATAAATGCAAGTGCTTTTCCGTTATCAACGCCGGACAAAGTGATGAATTCGACACTACCACGGCCAAATGTCTTATGCTGGTTGCGGATGTGCAGCATCTGCCTTAGCTTTTGATAAATGTGACTGCTGAAACTTTCAGGGTTTGCCAGATTGTGTGACAACTCATCCCAGTCAATTTTTCCCCTGCTCAGGAAACGTGTGTCATCTTTACCGGTAAGCTGAATCATTTCATTGTAATAAGCTTCGTCGTTGTATTTCCCGAATTCGTCGCCGTAATAGATAACGGGTGTTCCGGGAAGCGTTAAAATAATGGAATATGCTAGCAGGATGCGTCGTTCGTCGCGTTGCATGAGTTCCGAAAGACGGGCAGAAATACCTTCGCCCAGCCGGAAATCCCATTCGGGTTTAAGGCAGTATGTTTTATGCAGGTATTTACGTTCCTCTTCGGTAACATATACCAGTTCGAGGCTAAGCTCATCGTGGCAACGCAGGAAGGTAAACCACTGGCCATTGGCAGGCAATTCGGGAGTAAAGGCTTTTGAAAGCGTTTCTTCGATGGGCTTGCCGCTTTGCATGGCAATGGATTTAAAAATGCGTGGCATCAGCGGGAAATGATATGCCGCCTGGCATTCGTCGCCATTGCCCATATATTCAACAACTTTTGCCGGCTGCTGGCATGCTTCGGCAAGTAGCAGTGAACCTGGTTTAATGTAATCGAGTATGGCTCTGAAAAATTTTACGACCAGGTGCGTCTTTGGCAGATTCTCGCATTCGGTGCCTTCTTCTTTCCAGATATAGGGCGTTGCATCGGCCCGGAATCCATCGACACCGGCATTTTGCCAGAATAACAGAACCTTGCATATTTCGAGTAATACCTGCGGATTTTTGTAATTTAAATCAGGCTGAAAATTGAAAAAACGGTGAAAGAAATATTCGTCACCCCTTTTTTCCCAATTGGAAGATTCAATTCCTTTAAAAATTATCCTTGCATCTTTGTACAAAGTATTGTTATCGGACCAGATATAGTAATCCCTGAATGGGTTATCTGTTGATTTTGCGGATTCAATGAACCAGGGATGTTCATCCGATGTATGATTCATCGAAATGTCAAAAATTACCTTTATGTTCTTGTTATGTGCTTCCGCCAGGAATTGTGTAAAGATCTTCTGATCCGTGTTTTTTCCTGTTTTGTCAAGTAATTCGGGTCTGATAGAAGTATAATTACTGATATCGAAACCGGCATCACGCATGGGCGAATCAAGAACAGGCAATAACCAGATACAGTTAATCCCAAGATCGTGCAGGTAATCCAGCTTTTGAGTTAAGCCGGGAAAGTCGTTATTAAAAAGATCAGCGTACAGAGAATATACAACGGCATCTTTGTACCAGTCGGCCTGAGCCGTATCGGGCTTTTGAACGGTACGGTCAGCCTCCACGGTCAAGAGGAAATTCTCTAAAATCCGGGAAGAAATCCCCGGGTAGAGGTTTCCCCAAATAGTAAATAATAGTTCACGATGTTGCATAACAACTGAGGCTACGTTTGTAACTGAAAGATTATGAAATGGCAGCGGGCGATTTCAGACCATGAAATATTACAGGGCTACAAGTGTATCTGTTTTATCCGGATTGTTATTTCGGTTCGAAACAGGCATAGACCAGAAAGAGCCTTAAGTTGGGGTAATTCCTTTAGAAATGAAACCTTGTACATTATTAAACTCCATTGCGCACAGGTTAGAAGGAGTTATTAAAAAGGGGCTGTCCCGAAAATTGGTTCAGCCCCTTTTTTCATCCGAGAAGATTTACTTCTTTTTAGTTGGTGTGATGGTACAAACCGGATTCGCTTTACCTAAATCGAGAGTAACTTTATATGTACCAATTGCAAGTACAATATTATCTCCACCTGGAGTCATGCCGGTAATATTACCGCCATAATTCACATTCCAGTTGTCGTTTGCCCTGAATTTGAAAGCACCAGCTGTTGCAGCGGTAATAGTTGTAGTAAACACGTTATTCGTTGCGTCCCAGGTCATTGGCTGGGATGAGGCCCAACCATTGAAATCACCGATTACGCCCCATCTGGCAATACTGTACTTATATAGATTTGGATGACTCAAGTCCAGAACAAAGTAATAATCAGCTTCAACGGTTGGAGCAGCAATATTATCACCTCCGGCACGCAAGGTATCTTCACCGGTTTTGGCTCCGTAATTTATATTCCAGTTATGATTAGCCCTGAATTTGAAAGCACCTGTTGTAATTAAATGTATACCGCCTCTCCAAGTTGCTAATTGCGGAGAATATGTAAGAGCAGTTTCATCGGTCCAGCTATTTGGCGTAGCATCTCCAATAACACCCCAAACCGTAGCTATTGCAGTATATTTCATAGTATTAGCATCCGCATTTAATTTGTAATATCCGGCTGGAGATGCAATATTGTTTGCAGCGTTAGGATTCAATACACCTGAATTATTATCATCACCATAATTAGGTCCATTCCAGTTTGGCTGTGATGCAAATTTCCAGTTATTGGAACTGCCTGCCATATATACGTACCCTTCCAGATTATCAGGACTGGTTAACAAGCTTTTCACCTGTGGTGAATTTGCTGGATCCCAATCTTTAAACGTTGAGCCCGGGTAACTGGCTGCTACATAATCGCCTGGGATATACCATATACGCAGAGAAACCAGGGTTTTAAACGAAACTTCCTCACCATAGGCAGTGCCTGCCTTATTGGTTGCGTAAGCGCGAACATAGTAGGTTGTAAGTCCTTTCAGCTTCTTAAGTGAGCTTACAAAAACACCTGCACCGGTGCCGTCAGACGTTATGCTGGAGTCCTTGGCAACAATAGGATTATGACCTATACTGTAACAAACGCCGCGGGCTGTAATATCAGCACCACCGGTAACCGTCACATTACCACCAGCAGTAGCTGATGTGCCTGCGATATTTGTGATTACAGCGGTAGTAACTGTGGGGAGTACGGGTGCGGTCGTAAAATTAAACTCTTCACCATATATAGTTGTACCTGCAGCGTTAGTTGCATAGGCACGAACATAGTATTTGGTGGCATACGTCAAGCCAGATAGAGGAACTTCAAAAGTGGCGCCTGTGCCTGTACCGGTGTAAACAACCTTTTTGTTAGTAATAGTAGGAGCAGCAGCGGTATTGTAACATACGCCTCTTTCAGCGAAACCATCTCCTGCAGCAACAACAAAACCTATAACTGTGGCAGCATCCGAAGTGACATTTAAGTACTGCGAGGTCGAAAGTTTAGGTGCCAGTCTTACTTCTGCCATTTCCTTGGTACATGCGGCTAAAAAAACAGTCGCAATTGCAAGTACAGCAATTATTCTGGATATTATTTTTATTTTCATGTGGTTTTTTTTTTGAGTTTAATAAAATATCAGTTTGTTTTACATTTTTGCAATTTAGAACTGCAAATGGTTTAAGGATGCGAGAATGTATAAATTGATTTTTTCATTTTAATACATTTTCATTTTTATGAAGTTGCGCTTTTGATTAAACGCAACCTCATAAAAAACCGCTCTTAAATTTTTGTAAACACAACTTTCCAGGGTTTGGTTTCCAAAAAGAGTTTGATGGTATATTTGCCAGGAGCAATATCATCAATGTTATCGCTGTCACCAAGGTCTTTCTCTAATACAACCGAATTCAGGAGGCCATGACTTTGGTATAGATTTTTCAGATCATGGGCTTTAGGCCTGTAGGCAACATTATAATTACCCCATCCACCTATGGTTCTAAATTTAATGCCGCCGGCTACAACATCTCTGGTGCCATTCCAGGTATGATCAGTAAAATCATAAGTCATCTTTTTTTCATCAGTATTACCCCATCCTCCTACTGCATCACCAATAGTGGTAATTGTAACATCTAAACTGCTTAGTGTGATATTATTCGGGTCTGTGAGATCAACTGTCAGATTGTAACCGCCGGCAGCCAGAACAATAGGAGTGCCTCCTACAACCAATTTTCCTTCAGTTGCTCCTTGTCCATAGATTTTCCCGTCATCTTTATTGGTGAAAGTAAATCCGGTTCCATCCGTGTATATCCACCCGGCATATTTTTTATTGTCGGATGGCGAATAAATACCCTGAAGCATTCCCGCTGTTGTGAGAGCTAGCGTTGGCGGACCATAAAGAGTAACATTGGAGGTTTTGGTAGGAGAAGTATATTCCATAGTCGTAGCGCCTGTCCCCGCATCAACAGCCAAAACTGCACGTATGCGGAAATCTACTTCTGAAACAGCGTCGGCAGGAAACTTGGCAAGTAACTTAGTGTCAAGATCACTTACCGTAATTTTCATTTCTAAATCCTGCACTCCGGAAAGCACAATAACTGCATCAGCAAATTTGTTGCCTTTGGCACATGCTTCGAGGAAATATGTTGCCGAAGCCTGGAAACCGGCATTCACAGGCGTACCCACAAATACCAGAACATTAGAAGAATTAGCCCTTGAAAGGGTTAAATTGGGAAGGGTTACGATGGTTGGCGCAATCACAGGGTCCGAGATCACGACTTTTGTCCCATCCTTTTCGCATCCCGACAAAAGACCGATTAACCCAATGAACGTTAAATATATGATTATGTTTTTCTTCATTGCTTAAAAAATTAGAGGATTAATAATCCGTGTTTTGCTGTATGTTTCTATTTGTCGAAATTTCATCACCGGGAATCGGGAACACATTTAAATGCTTAGCGGTGTTGGTACCATTAAATACACCACCTTTCCAGGCCCAGTTGTAATTTCCATCGGTGAATTTGCCAAAACGAACCAAGTCGGTACGACGCTGAGCCTCATAGTAAAATTCGCGGCCACGCTCAGCTAATAAAAAGTCAGATGTGAGTTGACCCGATGTAATGTTATGGGCAGCATTTCCAAAAGCGCGCGCCCTTACTACATTTACATCATCCACAGCTGTAGCGTCATTTAAATGAAATTTTGCTTCAGCTCTCATCAGATAGGCATCGGCAAGGCGGAATATCGGGAAATCTGTACTTGCATAAGCCGGGTTGTAATCCGCAGCCCTGGAGCCATCAGTATTCCTGTTAGTAAATTTATAAATGCCTATGCCATAATCGCCGCCTGATGAAGCGCTGGGAATATCCACACTTTTCTTTACTTTACAGAATATCCGGTGGTCTGGACTTTTTGCAAAAAGAGTGTCTGTATACCACGGAATACTCGTATTTCCATAGGTAGCAAGGGTATCATCCAACATTACATACATAAATTGTTTCCTGGCTCTGTTTCCGTTCCAGTTTGGATTACTTGGCAAATCATGTAAAGTAATAGCATTAAGATATCGGGGATCACTACTTGATTGAATAATAAAAGTAGTGGCAACTGCACCTTGGATATAAACACCATCCAGGTTCCATGCGAAAATCATTTCCGGATTGTGGTAGCCATCATTGTCGGCGCTGAAATTCTGCCTGTAGTTGGCAGCCAGCGAATATTTCCCGCTGCTAATGACTTTGTCTGTGTAAAATTTACAACTATCCCATTTTGCTGTTCCAGTCCAAACCTGTGCATTCAGATAAACTCTCGCCAGTAACATCCAGCATGCAGCTTTATCAGCCTGCGGATACGAGAATTTTGGTTCACCCAGTTTTCCTTCAATGCTCTTAAGTTCCGAAACAACATAATTGAACAGTTTGCCCCTCCCAATTTTCATATCCGGATCCAATTGTTTGGGGAAAAACGCCCCAACCTGGTCGACTTCGGTTGTGAAAGGAGGATTAGCAAAGAGATCCATATCCCAGGTGTAAGCTAAAGCCCTCAGAAAGCGGGCTTCTGCATTATACCTCATAATTGCCGGATCAGAACTTCCGTTTGTATTCCTTATAAATTCGTTGGCATATGTAATAGAAAGACTTAAACGTTGGTACACAGCTGTTAGAAAAGGATTCTGCGGACTCCAGGTCTGTGTATTAAGGTCAGCAATACCCGCATCACCCCAGGCACAGATTGCCTCGTCAGTAGTTATTTCCTGGAGATTCCAGAGTGCCCTGGTGGTAGTGAAGAAGTTTGGGTCAGCAGCAGAGATATCGTCTCCGTATGAACCTCCCTGTCCGCTGATTATGAAACTGGCGTAAATTTTAGCCAGTGCTTGCTGCATGTACGCAGGATCATCATTTAAGTTACCTGCCAGAATTTTATTCGGGTCGAGCGGATTCACATTCAGATCTTTCACACAAGATGAAATCATCAGTGTGGAAAGAACGAAACCTGCTATAATTATTATTTTGTTCATATCTGTTTAGTTTTAAATGATTAGTAGCTGAAACTTACGCCAAGCATAAAGGTGCGTGGTCTGGGATAGAAATTATTATCAATCCCTTTGTCCACTTCAGGGTCAAGACCAGTGTATTTGGTAACTGTCAGCACATTCTGAACAGTAAAGCTTACACGTGCATTGAGTTTTTTATAGATGTTATCGAATTTATAACCAGCGCTCAGGTTGTCAATTTTGAAGAATGAAGCATTTTCAACAAAATAGTCACTGGTAAACTGACGTTTCACAAAGTTGGTATTATCCAACAAGGTGGTGAAATTCTTGTAGTATCCGATCTGGTACATCTGGTCGTACGAAGCGCCTGCTGCAACCTGATTGTAAACATAGTTTCCTATACTTGCGCGGGTGCTACCTGAGAAGTCGAAGTTCTTGTATGTATAACGGAGCGAGAAGCCCAACAGGTAATCGGGAGCGGGATTGTGGTAAATGTATTTATCTGCATTATTGCCATTCACTGTACCACCTTTTCCTGAAAGATCAACATAAAGTCCTTCCATAGGGTTGCCAATTGCATCATAAACCTGTTGGTTTACAAAATAAGAATATGCCGGATAACCTACCCTTGTAACCTGTTTCGTACCAGTCATACCATCACCGTAAAGGACACCAATAAAATTGGGATCATCGGATATAAGTAGTTTGGTGATTTTGTTTACGTTGTAACTCACATTGAAGCCTAACGACAAGGTCATGTCCTGTTTCGAAACCGGAATCAGGTTCAGTGAGAATTCAGCTCCCTTATTTTCGAGGCTGCCCACGTTTGTTAACAATGTGTTTGAAAAGTTGCTTCCGCTGGGAATAGTAATAGTGTTAAGCAGATCATCTGTAACACGTTTGTACAAATCGAACGAACCGGCTATCCTGTTATCAGCGAATCCAAAATCCAAACCGATATTCTGGGTTGTAGTTTGTTCCCATTTAATATTCGGATCATATGCCTTTGGACGCAAGGTTGGAATATATAAACCATCGATCTGGTAATATGAACCAATCGCAGATTGCTCATATAATGCCTGTGCGGGATAGTCATTACCAACATCCTGCTGGCCGGTTACGCCCCATCCTATACGAAGTTTCAAATCAGAGATTGCTTTCACATCTTTCAGGAACGACTCGTTTTTGATTTTCCATGCAAATGCTGCTGAAGGGAATAAGCCCCAGCGGTTGTTTTTTGCAAAACGTGAAGATCCGTCATCACGAAGGGTTGCGGTGATGAGGTATCTGTCCAGAAGGGTGTAGTTAATACGACCAAAGAATGATACGAGGTAGTTTTCGGTAATAAAAGGCTTTTTGTCAACCTGTGGGGTCTGTCCTGCAAGAGTGAATCCTGTTGTGCGCGAATCTCCTTCGCGTTTAAAATGCTGCCAGGAGTAACCGGCGGTCAGATCAATTTTATTTACACCAAACTCTTTTACATAGTTCAGGTAGAAATCAAGAAGGTTGTTGTAATTCTTGCCATTATATGTATTTATCTTCCCCCAATAAGGAGAGGTTAGTACTCCTGGTGAAGTAATTGGTCGGTTGTTATGTCCATCACTTTTTGCATAATCAGTAGCCAGGTTCAGGTTAGCATGTAAATCAGGAAGAAAACGAAACCTGTAATTGAACTGTGCATTTGCAATTACTCTCTGCACTAGGGACTTATTGTCAGCTGCCATGAGCTGCTCAACCGGGTTTGCTGTACCAAGTGAAGCGCCGTGATTTACCCATTGAAAATACCCGTCAGAAAGTATACCGCCATCTTTTATAACTTGAGTAGGATCCATGTTAACTGCAGAACCTATAGCACCGGTTTCTCCAAAGTTCTGGTTGGTACTCACGCCTTTTAAATTGATACTGATTTTCAAATCCTTTTTAAATAATGTTGGATCAAGACTTATTGAAGCAGTAGTACGTTGCATATCCGTATTTTTCAGGATACCATTCTGATCGGTATAACCGATAGAAACGCGGTAAGGTACTTGTTTAATTGCTCCTGCAGCGCTCAGGTTATGGTCCTGCGATACGGCTGTACGGTAAATTTGCTTCTGCCAGTTGGTATTTTCACTACCCAGCATATTGTAACTGTCCGCGCCATATAGGTTTTTATGATCAAAAGCGATTTGCCTCATCTGATCACCGGAATATACATCTACAAGTTTAATAGCATTGGCAATAGAGGTGTTACCATCGTAAGTGATTCTTAAAGGAGTGCCTACAGAGCCTTTTTTGGTGGTAATAAGGATAACACCGTTCGATGCTCTTGAACCATAAATTGCGGTTGCCGAAGCATCTTTAAGTACTGTAAAGCTTTCGATGTCGTTAGGATTAACAAAATTAAGAAAGTTGGAACTGCCACTAAGGCCATTATTGTCGAGTGGAACTCCATCGACAATGATCAGCGGGTCGTTGGATGCATTTAGTGAGGAACCGCCGCGAACGCGTATAGTTGCACCTGCACCCGGCGCACCGCCTGCATTTGTAATTACAACACCGGCGCTTTTACCTACCAGCAAATCCTGCGGTGATGTAATGGCGCCCCTGTTAAAATCCTTGCTTCCGGTTACACTAATGGAACCTGTTGCATCCGATTTTTTTACTGTACCGTAACCGATAACAACAACCTGATCGAGAGTGGTTGATGATTGCTGAAGCGCAATATCAAGTGTACGTTGGCTGGTAACCGTTACTTCCTGTGGATCGTATCCTATAAAGGTAAAAGACAGAACCGAGCCTGACTTAACTTTAAGCGAATACTTGCCATCCAGATCGGTAAGCATACCGTTAGTGGTACCTTTTACCTGTACTGTTGCACCGGGAAGCGAACTGCCATCCCTAGCATCTGAGACTTTTCCTGATACCTGTATATCCTGTGCAAATGCCTGGAAGGCAAATGAAAAGGAAATAAACAGTAGCAGGATCCTGAAAGAGATTAAATTTTTCTTCATAGATCTGACTTTCATGTTATTGAACTATTGGTTAATTATTGGTTGATTTGATGTTTCTCGTTAAAAATGGCGGTTTGATCGTATTATTCAACCGGCACTATAAAAATAAAGCATTTGGAGGACACAATATTATGAACAGGAATAAAAAATTGTTTTCAGGCAAAAACAGACCTTTTAAAATGCAACTTTTTAAACACATGTTCGGAACAACCCCACAAAGCTAAAAAAAGAATATCATGATACAACACTTATTATCCTCTTTTTTAGGTATTTCTAAAAATATTTTCATGAAATCGTTTTCGCAAACGTTTGCGCTGACTTAATAAAATTGCAACTTCTTTTTAACAAAAATTAAGAAGAGCTGTTTTTACTAAAATACTGATAATCAAGTCATCTTATTGTTGATTTAACACTAACTCAAATTGATCAAATTAATAAATCGTGCAGTTTGAATTATCTTTCTATCTTTATCTGCAAATTTGTTCGGAGATACCGGAAATAAGTAAATCAGATCCTGAAAAAGTTTTCCTCAAGTCACCAGGTTCACAATAAAGACCTTATGAACTTTGTGCCTTGATGGGATTGAACATGATAACAGTGTCCAGATCAGGTTAAATAAGAATCTACAACTATGAAAACACCGCAGTTAACTATCAAGGATATCGCACGCAGTTTAAATGTCTCTATATCAACCGTATCGAGGGCACTGAAAGATCATCCCGATATCAGTCAGGAAACCAAAGATATGGTTCGCGACTATGCCGAAAAATTTAATTACCGGCCTAATGTGCTGGCGCTCAGCCTGAGACGACAACGGAGTTATTCTATCGGATTGATTATCCCTGCCATTGTTCACCACTTTTTCTCATCCGTTATCAGCGGAATCGAGGAACTGGCACATAAGGAAGGATATAACCTGATCATCTGCCAGTCGAACGAAAATCAATACCGTGAAATGATAAACCTGCAAACGCTTATCGATCACAGGGTTGACGGTATTTTGGTTTCGCTAAGTAAAACTACACATACATATGAGCATTTCAGCGAGGCTCTCAACAGTGGGATGCCCATAGTCTTTTTCGACCGGGTGTGTGAACAGCTTGAGGCCGATAAGGTTATTACAGATGATTATGAAGGCGGGCGAATTGCTACTGACTACCTTATTAATAAGGGTTGCAAAAATATCATTCACCTGGCAGCGCCGCAGAACCTGCTGATTGGCCGCGACAGACGTAACGGGTATTGCGATGCTTTGCGAAATGCAGGCATTGAAGTTCGGGAGGATCGCATACTGAAATGTGATACCCGGGAAGAGGTACAGACTTTGCGACATCATATTTTAAATCTGGCACCCGACATTGATGGTATTTTCGCTGTGAACGACAGCACGGCCATAGAAGCAATACAGGTGTTGCAGAAAAATGGTTTCAATATACCTGAGGATATTTCAGTAATCGGTTATGGCGATGGTCCGAATGCATCCATTATAAAACCCGAACTAACCACGGTTGTGCAGAAAGGTTACGAAATGGGACGCGAAAGTGTAAAGTTGCTGCTTCAGCGATTAAATAATCCGGCCGCTGATATAAATTACCAGACGAAAGTGTTTAAACCAACGCTGAAGATAAGGCAATCGGCGTAAAAAAGGGTTTGAAGGGTTACAGGGTTTCAGAGTTTCAATGTTGGTTTTATGCTTCAATAGTTCAATTGTTCTCAAAAACAAAAACTCCTATTGCACAACCAATTTCCGGATTACAACCTGTTTGCCTATCCTGACTTTCAGGATATGAATGCCTTTGGCTTTTGGAGTCCAGGGAATCTGAAGCCGGGAACTGATCTTTCCGGAATAAATAGTCCCGGATTCGCTGCCAAGCAAGGTAAAATCAGTGATCTCGCAGAAACCGGATGTAGTTGTATTGATCAATATGTTGCACAGATCCGACACCGGGTTTGGTGCCACGATTACCGAAAATGGTTCATTTTTTTCTGATGCAATCCCGTACGGGTTTCCAAATTTTTCGGACAAATAGATGTGATATTCACCTGGCTTAAAATAGAGTTCGGAATTAACGTTAGTAACAACAATTGAATCTCCTGCCATGTAATCATACCATTTACCAGTTTGACTAAATCCCGGTGTAACATATCTGCTTACAACGTCAAAGTTCCCTAACACAACTGCCGACTTACCATCAAAATTAAGTTTTATATTTTTGATTGCCCCGGCAACATCTATCTGAAAATTTGTAGTACTGAAAAGTGGATTATTCTTTTTTAGATAAATCAACTTTGCGTATTCTTTATATAAC
>JBBRYZ010000097.1:0-14924 GCA_038237165.1 Bacteroidales bacterium
CCAAGCATTTCACCTGCTTTGAACAAATGTTTCACATACGCACGGCTGTATTCGTGATCCACGTAAGCAATCCCGTCCTCATCCAATGGCGAAAAGTCATCTTTCCACTTTTCATTCCTCAGGTTAATAGTTCCTTTGCTGGTAAAAAGCATCCCGTTTCTACCGTTACGCGTAGGCATCACACAATCGAACATATCAATTCCGAGGGCAATATTTTCGAGGATATTTGCCGGTGTGCCAACTCCCATCAGGTAACGTGGTTTGTCTTTCGGCAATATTCCACAAACAAGTTCAGTAATTTCGTACATCTGTTCAGTGGGCTCACCTACCGAAAGACCGCCTATTGCATTTCCATCGGCGTTGTAACCCGAAATTTCTTCAGCTGATTTTATTCTCAGATCGCGGAAAGTGCTTCCTTGTACAATCGGAAACAGCGACTGTTCATAACCGTATTTAGGATCTGTTTCTTTAAACCTTGTCATGCAACGCTTCAGCCACCGGTGGGTAAGATCGAGCGATTTGCTGGCATACTCATATTCGCAGGGCCATGGTGTACACTCATCAAAAGCCATCATAATATCGGCGCCTATCACACGCTCAATATCCATTACATACTCAGGCGTAAACATGTGTTTTGATCCGTCGATATGTGAACGAAACATTACACCTTCTTCGTTGAGTTTCCGCCGATCGGTAAGCGAATAAACCTGGTAACCGCCGCTATCAGTAAGTATTGGGCCCGACCAACTGTTAAATTTGTGAAGTCCCCCGGCTTTCGAAAGAATATCGAGTCCGGGACGTAGGTATAAATGATAGGTGTTGCCTAAAATAATCTGTGCTTTGATATCATCCTTTAATTCGCGCATATGCACCGCTTTAACAGCACCGGCAGTACCTACAGGCATAAATGTGGGTGTTTCAATTACGCCGTGGGCGGTAGTTATGGTTCCTCTCCGTGCAGCACTTTGCAGATCAGTAATTTTTAATTCAAATTGCATCCTTGATTCGGTAAGTGGGTAGACAAAAAATATTTAGAAAATCGATTCAAATTTCAGAGTAGGACGAAAAAACCGGGTAATCCACAATATTTTGATTAACAAAAGAATTTTAATCTCAGCTATCAGTCAGTAAAACAATATAGTACGGAACATTTAGGCTGTTATAAACTTTTTGGCAAAGATAGATCATAATTCATTTCAGAATAATACTTTTGTTGATTCAAATCATGATATTGATGATTCAAAATCTTTACACTCAAAGCCCATTGTTATTTATTGTCCTGATTTTGCTGGTTATTGCAACAATTGTGCAACTGGTTTACTATTGGGGAATATATGGCAAGTTGGCTTTTTTTAAGCAAAAGAACGAGTTTGCACGCACTGATCAGCCGGTTTCGGTGATTGTGTGCGCCCGCGACGAATATTATAACCTTAAAGAAAACCTACCCTTATTGCTTGCGCAGGATTATTCCACGTTTGAAGTTGTTGTTGTTAACCACGGTTCGGAGGATGAAACTCAATACCTGCTTCGTGATCTGGCGGATGAATACAAGAACCTGAAAATCGTAAATGTGCCGCAGGATCTTAATTTCTTTACAGGAAAGAAATTCCCGCTTTCAATCGGTATTAAATCAGCAAGTTACGATATTCTTTTATTTACTGATGCCGATTGTATTCCTTCGAGTAATCAGTGGATCCGTCGCATGGCAGCCAATTTTACCGAAGGTACCGAGATAGTGCTTGGCTATGGCGGTTACAATAAATCAAAGTCATTATTAAATCTACTCATCCGGTTCGATACAACCCGGATTGCGATGAATTATCTCAGTTTTGCCCATGCCGGAATGCCTTACATGGGGGTAGGCCGTAACATGGCTTACCGCAAATCGCTGTTTTACAGGCAAAATGGCTTTATTTCGCATTACCGTATCCAATCGGGTGATGATGATTTGTTTATTAACAAAGCTGCTACTGCACAAAACACCCGTATTGAAATCCAGGCCGAAGCCCACACTATCAGCAAACCGAAGGCATCTTTCGATCAGTGGCTCAGGCAAAAACGTCGGCACCTGTTAACCGGTGGCTTTTATAAACCATCACACAAGTTTGCACTGGGACTATTTGCTTTTTCACAAATATTGTTCTGGGCTACGGCGATAAGCCTGCTTGTTTTATGGTACCAGCCTTATGTAGTATTGGGATTTGTGGCTTTGCGGCTATTCAGCCAGTTATTGGTAACCGGCAAAGTGATGAAAAAACTTGCCGAAAAAGGATTTTTGCTGCTGGTACCTTTATTTGAACTTTTCCTGATGGTGGTAAGTCCTGTACTTGCTTTTGCAAATATGCTCAGCAAGCCAGTGAAATGGAGATAATCATTTTTGATCAGGGTACAACAAATATATTACAATTGGGTTATTAGTACATTAACTTTCAAGTTTGTGTCCTTATAAATTTTCATGGTAGTGGTGAAAGCAAATAACAGTGAAAGTATCAGCAAAACCGAGCGGGATTTTCGTTTGGTGAAACTGATATTGGAAACGGGTAACCGCACTGCTTATACTCAACTGATGGATGAATATTTTGAAAAAGTATATTCCCGGATGTTGAAAATGACCGGCCTGCCAGGGGATGCCGAAGATCTTACGATGGAAGCATTCAATAAAGCTTTCAGCAAACTCGATCAATATACTCCTGATTTCGCTTTCAGTACCTGGCTTTATCGCATTGCCAAAAACAATTGCATTGACTATATCAGAAGAAATAAAAGAGATATCGACAATTTGTTGAATCAGCAGGAAGCTGAAGTCGGAATTGTAGCGCACGAGCTTGCCAATCAGCTTCCAAGTCCTGAGCAACTTATGATAAACCGCCAGGAAACCCGCTTACTTCGCGAAATAGTAGATTCGCTGCATTCTAAATACAGGGATATTATTGATGATTTTTATTTCAAGGAATTATCGTGTGAAGAAATCTCTGTAAAACGTAACCTTCCGGAAGGAACCGTAAAAAACAGGTTGTTCAGAGCACGGGAACTACTTTATAATATTATGAGTAAGTCTTGATTAAGTGAATAGTGAATATTGAATAGTGAATAATGCAAAGGGAGATGGTGAGGGGAGAGGATGCTGAAACACTGAAACCCTGAAACTTTTATTTCCCCATTTCCCCCAACGCTTTCCGGCAAGCCAATCGTCCGGCTTCAATCAATTCTTCTGATTTATAGAAATCAAATGTTGAAGCAGAATCTACGGAAGTTTCTATCAGAATATCTGGTTTGTATTTTTCGACATACAACGCTGCTGCCTTATTCTGCGCCAGGATGATAGAATCGGAAATTACATCGAACATATTGACTGGTTTGGCTTTAGGTTGTTTCTCATTCCAGAATCTCTCCACATAGCTATCAATTACACCCGACCATTTTTTGTTGAGTGCAACTCTCATTTTTCCATAATGACTCTCCTGCTCCTTCAGCTCCGCTTTAACCAAAGGCGATTCGTAGGGTATGTTGGCATTTACATTTACTGCGATAAGGATGTCTCCATTTGTGCGTTTCACCAGGTCGAGCGGCAGGGGATTCAAAACTCCGCCATCAACCAACATCATTCCATTTATTGAAACAGGAAGAAAAACAGTAGGAATAGAACTTGACGCCCTGATTGCCTGTAAAAGACTTCCTTTCCTGAACACATATTCTTTATGGCCAATCAGGTCGGCAGCCACACAGGAAAATGGTAAAGGCAAATCTTCTATTTTAACATCTCCGACAATTTCCTCCAGGACCTTCATGATTTTTTCGCCTTTTATCAGACCGCCCTGCCCAATCGCGAGATCCATAAACTTGATCACATCCATTTTTGTGAAGGCAAGCAACCATTGGGTAAATTCAGGGAGTGTGCCTTTTGCCAACATTCCGCCAACCAATGAACCCATCGAAGCGCCAGCCACAGAAGTAATAGTAAATCCTGAGGCTATAAGTTCCTCAATTACACCAATATGGGCAATGCCCCTGGCACCGCCACTCGAAAGAACCAAAGCTACATTGTGCGACATAATACTTTGTTGAAATTGTGATTTGAAATAAAATAAAATTTCAGAAAAATGAAAACTGAAAGATATACTACAAATATAGTGACTCTAAATATATTTTGGTAGTGTTCTGATAATATCTTTTAAGGAAATATGTTTTATTTCGGAAGGCGAGTAGGGGAGTGGCGCACACACAGCCATCATATAATCGTTCGAAAGCTCTTGGGTTTCTATTCCGAAGCCCTCGGCGTCTTCATTTCCGGTAAGCAGGTAGGAATCGCCGTTTTTGCAGATGGTAAACGAGTTCAGGTGTTGTGTAAGCCCGCGGCCTATGGCCTTCAGGTAGCTTTCTTTTATCGTCCATAGAGTTATAAAATACTGCATTCGGTCTTCCTCGTTACAAATCATCAGATCTTTTATTTCCGGTTCAGAAAAAAACCTTTCGGCAATGCGAAGATTTACTTTGCGCACACGTTCCACATCAATGCCAATTTCATCAGGAGCAACTGCACAAACCACATACTGCCCTGAATGCGAAATATTGAAATGTATATTCTTTAGATTTGCTATATGGGGCTTGCCTTTTTCGCCAAAAACCAGACTTATTTCCTGATCTGCTTTGCCCAGAAATTGTCCTAGCGAATAACGCGCAAGTAATTCGCCGGCAACAGTCTGCAATTTGCTGGTTGCATTAAACCTGTTGCGTACACGCTCCTTTCCCGCCTCCGGCAGGAATTGAAGCAGAACATCCATAAATTCAGGAGTATATTCAGCTTCCTCAAGTTGCACAACAAAGACTTTGATCATGTTTAATCGTTCTACTGTTCTATTGTTCAAATGTTCAAAGCTTCGCGTTCAAGGGTTCAAAGGTTCAAAGCTTCTCGTTCAATGCCTTTGGCGTTCAAAGGTTCAATGCATTTCGTTCGAGGTTCAAATGTTCTATTATTCAATTGTTCAATTGTTCACAGGTTCAATGCTGCGCGTTCAATGCTTCGCGTTCAAATGTTCAATTCTTCGCGTCCAATGCTTCGGTATTCAATAGTTCAATCTTCAAATTGCCGATTTTTCAATTTTTCAAATTGTCTCCCCATCTCCAAGTCTCCCCTTCCCTCAGTCTCCCTATCTCCCTAACTTCCAGCTACCTTCGCAACATCCCGCATCACCCGCATCAGGTTTTCGCCCCAAATCTTCTTAATGTCTTTTTCGCTGTAGCCTCGTTTAACCAGCTCCAGTGTAATGTTGCCCATTTCGCTCACGTCTTTGCAATCCATCAGTCCGCCTCCTCCATCAAAATCGGTACCTATACCAACATGATCGATGCCAGCAATTTTAACCATGTGATCAATATGATCAACGGCATCACTTACTGTTGCTATATTCTGGGGAAATTTGCTGTCAAGTGAATGCAACTCCGCACTGGCAACGGTCCATTGCTCATCGGTCAGATTCTGGAAATTATTGTATTTTTTTCTTACTGCCTGTCGTGCCGAATCCCGTTCAGGATAGGGCAAAGGCTTTACAACGTAAGCGCTAAGTATGCACATTTGTACAACGCCGTTATTGGCAGCCAGGGCACGAAGCATATCGTCCGTCAGGTTGCGGGGATTATCACATAGCACCCTTGAACAGGAGTGTGATGCCAGAACGGGAGCTTTGCTCAGTTGCATAACATCATAAAACGACTGATCCGACACATGTGAAACATCTATCATCATTCCAAGACGATTCATTTCTTCGACCACTTGAGTCCCAAAAACAGTCAGACCGGTTTTGTTAGCAGTATCTGTGGAACTGGTGCAGATATCATTGTTTTTGGTATGGCAAAGTGTAATGTATCTGGCTCCACGATCATAAAAGTGTTTCACATTTGATAAGTCATTCCCGATAGGATAACCATTTTCTACACCTATAAAAACAACACTTTTTTTCTGTTTAACTAATTTGTACGCTTCTTCAGGATTGGTTGCAATGCCGCTGATGCTGCTATTGCGTTCCACTGCTGCATGAATGGAATCGAAAATGAGCTCAGCTTTGGCTTTAACTATCGCATTTCCTTCAGGTGTGCGTGGTCCCTGGCTGGTAAATACGGCGAAAAACACTGCATCCAGTCCGCCTTTGCGCATGCGCGGAAAATCGACGCAGCTGTAAGGCATGGTGTCGCTGTTATCAATGGCTACATTAAATTTTTTATTTGTAAAATTTAAGGGCGCATCGGTATGCGAATCGACTGTAAAAGCAGCCGCATGAATGCGCGCAGCCTTAGCCTCTATGGAATTATTATTTTGTGCTGAAATGGAGTTGATGGAAAACATGCTCAGAAATACAATGCTGATAAGTGTAAAAACAGACTTCATAAATTAAAGTTTAGATGTTGAGGCAAAAGTAATATTATTAGCGAATAAAGTAAATTTATAAAATGCTGATATTTATCAGACTTGATTTAAAGTTAATCCTTGATGATTGAATGTGCCAAATTCAATAAACTCCACATTATTAACTACTTCATGTTATTTGGTTCACAATTAAGAGTACCTTTGCCGCCCTAATCTTAAATTTTTTAATGAATACATTTGAACAATTGGGCCTTCAGGAAAATATCCTGAAAGCAATCAAAGAACTGGGGTTCGAAACCCCTATGCCCGTGCAGGAGGCCGTTATCCCGCGAATAATTGAAAACAACACCGACATTGTTGCCCTGGCGCAAACAGGAACAGGAAAAACCGCAGCTTTTGGATTACCGCTGCTACAACTTATCGATCCTGACAACAAAAAAACACAGGCACTCATTCTGAGTCCTACACGCGAATTGTGTATGCAGATAGCTAGCGACCTGAATTCTTACTCAAAATATATGCCTAATATTAAAGTTACTGCCGTTTACGGCGGTGCAAGTATTGAGGCACAAGCAAAACAGCTGAGAGCCGGCACGCAGATTATCGCCGCCACCCCGGGCCGTATGCTCGATATGATTATGCGTAAATACGCTGATCTGTCGGAAGTACGTTTCCTCGTTCTCGATGAAGCTGACGAAATGCTGGATATGGGTTTTGAGGAAGATGTTCAATCAATTATTGAAAGTACTCCCAAAGACCGCCACACATTCCTTTTCTCGGCTACCATGCCGACGGATGTTGAAAAAATTGCCCGGCGGTACATGAAGAACCCTGAAACATTAAGTATGGGTCAACGTAACATTGGTGCAACCAATGTGAAACACATTTACTACCTTACTCACGCCAGGGACCGTTATACCGTTCTGAAACGTGTTGCCGATTTCCATCCCGATATGTATGCAATTATTTTTTGCCGTACACGCCAGGAAACCCAGGAAATTGCTGATTCGCTTATCCGTGACGGATATAATGCTGATGCGTTGCATGGCGATTTATCGCAATCACAGCGTGATCATGTTATGAAAAAGTTCCGCGAAAAACATCTTAATATGCTTGTTGCTACTGATGTGGCAGCACGAGGTATTGATGTAAGCGATCTTACTCATGTTGTCAATTACCAGTTGCCCGACGATACTGATAATTATATTCACCGAAGTGGTCGTACAGGCCGTGCAGGTAAAGATGGTATCAGTATTTCCATCATTAATATGAAGGAAAAGGGCCGTATCAAGATGCTCGAACGGCAGATCGGAAAACCGTTTAGTGCAGGTAAAATCCCTTCAGGCCGGCAGGTTTGCGAAAAGCAACTCTATCATCTGATCGACCGTATGGAAAATGTAAATGTGATCGAGGACGAAATCAACGATTTTCTTCCAGTCATATACAAGAAACTGGATGCAATGAGCAAAGAGGAAATTATCAAACGATTTGCTTCGGTTGAATTCAATAGTTTCCTCGAATATTACCGTGACTCCAAAGATCTTAACGTTGACGAATCGCGTGAGCGTGCCGATCGTTCGGAAGGTGGTGCATTCACCAGGCTTTTCATGAGTATCGGCCGTAAGGATGGATTAACTGTTCCAAAACTTCTCGGCATGGTGAACGAATATACTCAGAGCCGTGATTTAAAAGTCGGTAGGATTGAGTTGGGCGACACTTTTACTTTTATTGAAGTAGATACCAAGTACCTGCCTTTGTTTATGGCGTCTTTTAAAGACCAGACTATGAACGAAAGACCGATTAAAGTAGATGTTGCAGAAGATCAGACTTCTTCGGAACGACCAGGTCGTTCATCGCACGGAGGAGGAAGAGGCGGAGATCGTGGCGGAGATCGTGGCGGTTACAGAGGCGGACGAAGCGGAGGTGGAGATCGTGGCGGTTATGGCGGCGGTGACCGTGGCAGCTCAGGCGGCGGCGGTTACAAGAAAAGCTATGGTTCAGGCGGCGACAGACCTTCATACAAAGGCGGTGGCAGGTCCGATTCGAGCAGATCAGCATCGCGTTCGGACTCAGACAGAGGAAGCAGCAGACCTTCAGGCGGCGAACCCTGGTACAAAGAACAAGCCGGGAAACCGGGCAGGAAGAAGAGGTTTTAGTTTTGTGAGTTGACGGGTTTAGAAGGAGAAGGGGAGAGTGGGAGAAGGGGCGTCAAGGAGAAACAACAAAATTTAAAATCGTCAACATTAGAAGAAACTGATTTTTCAGATAAAAACAAAAAACGCCTCTTTTCAGAGGCGTTTTTTTTGTATAATATTTAAAATAATTAACTTTTCCAGAGTTTAAAACTCTGGAAAAGTTTAAAGCCTTAAGAGACGAAACTTGAATTCAATCCGTGATGCACGTTATTCAGTATTTGTCATTCTGAGCGATCCCGATATTTATCGGGTCGAAGGACACTATTCCTTCGCTCCCAGCCACCTCTCAGCCTCCATGGCAGCCATGCATCCTGTACCGGCAGCTGTTACCGCTTGACGAAATACATGATCCTGTACATCACCTGCGGCAAAAACACCTGTCCGGCGGGATTTGCAATCCCGCCTTCCCTTATTATTAGGATTTGTAATCCGTTCCTAAGTTCATCTATGTCTATTCAATTTTATTGTTTTGCTTAATTTCCCCGCTTCCGCCCGAATCCTTTCGCGTTGTTCCATAAATCTTTACGATAACATTAATCAAACCCCGGGTCCAACTCGCTGCCGCCGCACCCGGGTTTTTATTAGACAGGGTTTCACTCAAAGTGAAGCCCTGACTATTTCAAAGTGAAGCCCCGACTAGTTCAGTATTAGTTTATATCAACGTTATTTCCACTTCTCCATCCGTATCTGCATCCTTATTAACGAACATCAGATAGCGGTTGGAGGGTGCGCCAAGCGATGCTGCGGTTACTTCGGCTTCGTCGCCTGCGGCTATTTCTATAGCTGTGGCGGGAGCTGGCTGGCTGCCTATTGTGGCGCCATAGTAGTAAACGGATACATCGCCTGTATTGCTAATAAGCAAGGTATCATCCACCGAAAAACTAATTTCGGCTGCGGCTGTGCCTGCTGCCGGTACAGTAAGAGTATAGGCTACATCAGCGGCAGCGTTATCATGCCTGCGCATGTAATAATACTCTGGTCGAAATACATACGGAGCTTTTCGGGATGACCGCGATGTTCGCGTGCAATAGTTAGCAGGTTATAGTATGCCAGGTCGGAGATAATGTCGAGGTTAGTGTCCCATGCCGAACGGGTACTTACAGTTCTTCCCTTTTTCTTAATCTGGTTTTCGCGCGCGCTAGTATAGTTGGTACTCAACGCTGTGAAATCAGCTTCCGGTTCGGGACCAAGTTTAACCTTATACTTTGTGCAGGCTGCAATAATAGTTGCAAGTAGGTTACCGATATTACCTTTTGTAACATTGTTGTAAGCGGTTTTACCTTTAGGGAAGAATTCGTGGTATTCAACCGAATCTTTAGGAAATTGAACCAGAACCTTTGGTTCGAGCTTTGTAACGTCGGCTTTAAATTGAAGGATGTAATTGTCAACCGTCATAGTTTGCGATCCCTGCTGTGCCAGGTTAACAGCGGTATCGGTTTTGCTGGCAGTTAAATTGGTAAGCGCTGCCATGTAGGGAGGTACAAGAAGACCGAACGGCGCACCCGTGCTTACTGCCTGGGCTAATTTGTTGCCATGATCGGTGAAAAATTCATCAATTTTGTCACAGCCTACTTCAACACCGTGAAACGGGGATTCGGCATAGAAATCAATTTTTTTCATTGAATAATAGGTTAAAATTTATATTAAGTTGAAAATTATGGAGCTAAGTTAGATATAAATAATAAACAGATATATAAATTTTGAAAAATGTTTTTTGCGATAAATACTTGATTTGATTTTTTTGCAACTACTTATTTATGATAACTACAGGCAAATAAGTTTCAGGATAGATACCTGTAATTGACCGGTAGATGTAAATAAGTTTCAGGATAGGTAGCTATAATTGACAGGTATTAATAAATAAGTTTCAGGATAGGCACTTGCAACTGACAGGTAGTAGTAAATAAGTTTCAGGATACATCCCTGCAATTGACAGGTAGTAGTAAATAAATTTCAGGATAGATACCTGTCATTGAAAGGTAGTATAAAATAAGTTTCAGGATAGGTACTTGCAATTGACAAGTAGTATAAAATAAGTTTCAGGATAGGTACTTGTCACTGACAAGTAGTATATAATAAGTTTCAGGGTAGGTACTGGGCTGTTATAGTCAGGGCTTGACTTTAAGTCAAACCTTGACTAAATGCAGCAAGCACTTTTCACTCTTCACTATTTGTCACCCTGAGCGAAGTCGAAGGGCATTATTCCTTCGCTCCCAGCCACCTCTCAGCCTCCATTGCAGCCATGCATCCTGTACCGGCAGCTGTTACCGCCTGGCGATATACATGATCCTGTACATCACCTGCGGCAAAAACACCTGCGATATTGGTGCGTGTACTTCCCGGAACGGTTTTGATATATCCTTGATCGTTCAGATCCAACTGGCCTTTAAAGATTTCAGTGTTTGGCGTATGTCCTATGGCTACAAAAAATCCCTGAACATCAATATTTTTCATTTCACCGGTCTTGGTATTCTTTAGCCTTGCGCCGGTAACAACTTTGCCATCTCCTGTAATTTCTTCGGGAAGATGATTCCAGATAATTTCGATGTTTTCTGTATTCATTACCCTGTGCTGCATGGGTTTCGAGGCACGCAACTCGTCGCGGCGAACGATCAGGTAAACCTTTTTGCAGAGCTTTGCAAGGTATGATGCTTCTTCACAAGCAGTATCACCGCCACCCACAACGGCTACATCCATACCACGGAAGAAAAATCCGTCGCAGGTAGCACAGGCCGAAACGCCATGTCCGTTATATGTTTTCTCCGATTCAATTCCCAACCAGCGAGCAGTAGCGCCAGTTGATATAATTACAGTATCAGCCACTATTACTTTTCCGTCATCGGCAGTAGCTTTGAAAGGGTGCTGTTGGAAATCTACTTTATCAATAATACCGAACCGAACATTCGTTCCAAAACGTTCAGCCTGTTTTTGCAGGTCTTCCATCATTACCGGACCGGTAACGCCTTCGGGGTAGCCGGGAAAATTATCCACTTCGGTAGTGGTAGTAAGCTGTCCGCCCATTTGCAGGCCGGTATAAACAACAGGTTTCAGATCGGCACGTGCTGCATAAATGGCGGCGGTATACCCGGCCGGACCGGAACCAATGATAAGGCATTCTACTTTTTCGGTATTAGATGATGGCATGATATGTATTTGTTTTAAGAGATGTGTAAAAATAAACTTTTCAAATGGGATGACATAAATTATGCCGTTCCAAATTTAGTTGAATTAACTGATATAAAGGTGACAATATCTGACAAACTGGCTTAAAATTTTGTCCTGATATTTTAAACCAGGCTATGCGAAAAGCTAACCCGACAACAAATTGTACTCAATAGGTTTTTATGATAAATCCTTATATTTATATTATTGATATAAGTATGATCACCTTATTGAACCATTTGCTTTGATTCCGGTTTAATTTATGAGTATTCTTTTCCCTGTCGGAATTCATTTAGGCAGGAAATCGTACAGAGTTATCCGAAAAAGTATAACATATCAGAGCCGGCAAGGTGGTAAGTTCAGGATTTGCCTGAATGGTTTTGAAATTTTGAAACACGGATTGAGTGTATATTTCGGAAAGAAATTACTAACCAATAAAACCTTTATTTCTATGGCAACATATCAGCAATTATTTGATCAGGTTAATTCAGAAATAAGTCTTGCCGACGAAAACCATAATTTATTTGAAGTTTGTACAAAACTTTCTGAGTTGAACGACTTGTATTTTCAATTTAGTTATGAACTTATGTCAGAACTGGATTATTCGAACGCCCTGGATAATTTTAATCTGGCCTACGAAAATGCAAATACATTTAAAAAATATTACCAGGAGATAGTGTTACAAAAAACATTTGCAGACGGTTCAGAAGAACTTGAAAAGCTGGGCGTTTTATTCAAAAACAATGAAGTAAATCAGCTCAAAGCGATTGCCTATTCTAACTTTAGTCTGGCGCTTTTTCATAATATTAACCGGAACCCCGGGCTTGCAGCAACCCATTTTGAAAAGGCAGATAAATCATTTCAGGATCTGGCTAACAAATCGGGAAGCATCACAGATAAAATATTAGCCAATTATTGTAACGCGCTTAAATCTTTTGCTGAGGCAATGGAAGATTTTTTCAGAGCAAGCTTTGCAAATGCAAAAACCAAGTGCCAGCGTGCCAAAATTCTGCTCGAAAATATTATTGAAAAGGAACTTGAGCCATTAAAAGATGAGAAACAATACAAAGATTTTTATGATCAAAGTATTAATTTGTTTAAAGCTGATTATCAAACTATTAAATCATATTATTTCATCAGTGATGCAAAATATCAGTTCAATAACCGCAATTTCAAAAATGCTTTAAAACAATTCTCAAATGTTGTTGCAGAAGCTGATTTGTCGCTTAAAAACTACCTGAATTCGTCGGATAATGAAAATATGAAAAATTTAACTTGGGGAGAATACCACAATTACCTGGGATGGCAGCTGTTATCAGAAGCTGAGGTGTTCAGAGAATCGGAAAATTGGGATAAGGCATTCGGTAACTATGAGCTGGTGAGGAAAGAATGGGAAAATGCTTCAAGTTATTATTTACTATCGGGGCATCCATCAGCTTCGGCACTCCAGGAATCGGTATTGAATGCAGCATTAACGGTTGATGTTTACCAGGCCGTATGTGAGAACGAAATGCAGCTGAAAGAGAAAATTTCGAACCTTCAAAATGAAATTGATGAATTGAAAGAAAGATTATTTAATGCCATTAAGCCTATGGGTATAATCGTCAACAATACGCAGGACGTGGTTACTACCGTTGAGCAAAACGCACAATTTATTCAAAATATTGAAAATAACGCCCGCGAAGGAGTTAAAGAATTGTTGGGAACTCTTAAAGATTCAGGACTTGATGATGCTGCAAAAAAGAAAATTGAAACAAACGGCACGGAGATTTTACAATCGAAGGAAACGGGGCATAAATTTCTTGATAAAGTAAAAGGCTTTACAAAGGATGTGGCCGAGATTATTAAAAACGTTGGTGATATCGCCGGGCCTATTATACCAGCGTTTAAGTTTCTGGCAATGTTGATTTGATAGCGGAAAAAATTGCATGTAACCGGGAATCGGTATTTTTCGTTAATGGAAATAGAAAAACTGTCAGAGAGGACAACCTCGAATAGCATTGCACCATAGGAAAGTTAAATTTGATCTGACATGTTCCGGAAATGTTGCCATGATTCAACTGCATGCTTGTTAACATATGTCTCATCCAGGTACTGATCAATGTATAGGTAAATAGTGCAGTCATGATATTTTTATCCGCAAATCTAAAATAAGAATAAAAACATTGGTTTAACATTTTAATTTATTTGATGTTAATTTGTAATACTTTTGTACAAGATCGCAACAAGATAAATAATATTTACACACATTTTCCTTAATCAATTTTAAGATTTTATTTTTATGACGACTGAAACCCGATTTAGCGGTACTTTGAATAACGCTGAAAATAAAGTGCAAGTTGACTTAGCTCTTATACTTTTCGAGGAAGATGGAACTCAGGTAGCCTATTGCCCAGCACTTGATGTGAGTGGATATGGAAATAATGAGGATGAAGCCAAACGCTCTTTTGAAGTCAGTCTAAGTGAATTTTTCCGCTACCTTATTAATAAAAACACCTTTGAAAAAGAGTTTAAAAGACTTGGATGGACCATAAAAAAAGGTCAAAATAAAATTATGACACCGCCATTAATGAGTGACCTGCTTAGTGGAAATGAAAATTTCAGCCGCATTTTCAATAATTTTCCATTCAGGAAAATTGATGAGCGTATTGCTTTGCCTGCCTGATGGCAAACAGTCTTAGAAATATCCCGCTTAAAACTTTCAGAGATTACCTGAAATGGAAAGGATGTAAACATATCCGGACTTCAGGAGGTCATGAAGTTTGGTCAAGACATGATTTATTCAGGCCAATAATAATTCAAACACACATTGATCCTATTCCTGAATTTATTGTCCGACAAATATTGCAGAACTTAAATGCAAATTCAGACGATTATATAGAATTTCTGAAATCTTAATAATACTGGAGTTTGAGCCGGCTTTATTTTGCTTATGAAAAAAGCACGAATTGGATGAAAAAATAAAATCCATGAATACTTTCATGTATATTAGAAAGAAAAAAGGCTTTCAGGAAAATCCTGAAAGCCTTGCTGATATTAGTCGGAGTGGTCAGACTCGAACTGACGACCACTTGCACCCCATGCAAGTACGCTAGCCAACTGCGCCACACCCCGGTCAATGCGGGTGCAAAAGTAGGGATTTTCTTTTCAATTTTCAATGAAAAGAAATTTTCCCATCGGTATTTTTAAATCCCGTTCGAATACTC
>JBBRYZ010000098.1:0-14924 GCA_038237165.1 Bacteroidales bacterium
CACAACACCCAGATCGTAATGCTCTGCCAGAAGCAGGCGGACTTTCTTCGAGATATTCGTCATTTCGTCGTACGACTGAATATTCGTTTTATAAAGCCAGTAAGCCAGCTGGGCAGCAACAAAAGCCGGAAGGCCAAGTTTACCGGCAATAATTTTTAGATCCGCAAGAGTTTTCCCAAGCAGTTGTTCCTTTTGTACAGATAAACCGGTTAATATCATTTATTTTCAGAAATATATTTCGGCTACAATGTGGCTGAATGCAATTCCTTTATTGAGTAAAATCTCACGGCATTCAACCACCATTTCGGCGCTGCCACAAAGGTAATACTTTTGATCCGCAGGAAAGGTATCAATTTCTTCCAGATATTTTGTAACCCTGCCGTTATATGTGCCTTCGCCGGCCTGCTGCGAGCAACAGCGCACGTATCGTGAACCAAAATCAGGAATTAATTCTTCGCTAAAATAAAAGGCATCCAGGGTTCTGGATCCATGGATCAGGGTTTTGTTGGCACCCAATCCGGAACGATACATGCTGTAAAAAGGCGCAATACCTGTGCCAGCGGCAATCCAGTAACCTGGCTCGTCAGCTCCGGCATAAGTACCAAAAGGAACAGTAATATACAAGGTGTCACCGGGATTCAGGATGGCCAGATTGGGAGTAAGCTTTCCGCCAGGTTTAATATTATACAGGATATGGATATGCTCATCGTTTTCGCCACTGGCTATGCTATAAAGCCGGGCATCATCGGTGGGCGACATGGCCAGGCCAAGCACCTGACCGGCTCTGAAGGTAAAATCGCGTTTAAATGAAAGCAGAAATACTTTAGGCGAAATTTCAGAATGTGAGGTTATGGTTACCGATTTGAATTTAACATTCGGTTTTGATTCAACAGAGTTCATTATTAATGTTTAATTATTCTTTGTTATTATTAAACGGCTAAAGTCTTGTTTGGTTCATTAAAATTTTATTTTTTGATTTTCAACGTATGACCAATTCGCTATCACTGGTTATGTAAAATCTTTTCGCCATGAATATATAAAACTGAAAACCGATTTCAGGTGAGAAGGCATATAGATGGATTGATTTTTCGTTCATTTTGGATTAACTTTGTACTTACCAAAAGCAAAAACTAAAAACTGCGATCGAATATTATACGGGATTTATGAAAACCAGGCATATATTAATTCTTTTGGCATCTATCAGCCTTTTAATGAAATGTACAAAAGACAAAAATGAAAACATTCCAATAGCAAAAAGCTATTTGGATACACTTACAGTGACACATTCAATTAAAGGCTGGGAAATATACAGCTGGCCATCCGGCAACGACCGCTATTATTCAATACTGATTGGTACTAACAGGATCAAAACCTATGAGGAAGTAACATCAGATGAACCATCAGCCATGCATTTGATAACAATTACCGGGATTGACACACTTAGACTGGTGCTTGCACGGTTCCCTGAATCAGAATATATTGATTTGATAGGCAAAACATGTCTACAGAATTGCTGGGGCGGGAATTACGGAAATCTCTCCTTACCTCCACAAAATCAAATTGATGATATAATCCTGTTCTGCACTCAGAAAAAGCTCAATCTTCAGGTAACAGATTAAGCAGAATTCCATCTGGGAACTAAAACTGGACGAATTACATCTAACATTTATCAATCCCCCGCATCCAGCCAAAACCAACAATCGAGGGCAAATTCTTCATTTCCTTTGGGTAATGTAAAGTCTGGCAGTACTGTCGGAACAAAAGGTTAAGTCGATAAGTATCTGAGGAATCCACTGTAAATGTGTGAATTATGTAATATTTATTAAAAATTATATAACACCTTAGGAAATTCCAATATTACCTTTGAGCTATAATTTAAAACCAATTATATGCCACTTTTAACCGTTTTACTCGTAATTATTGCTGCAGGCATTCTGCTTTGGGTAGTAAACAATTATATCCCGATGCAAGGCACTCTGAAACGAATTCTCAACATTGTAGTTGTAGTAGTTGTCATCATCTGGCTGCTGAAGGTTTTTGGCCTTTTCGGTTATCTGACGAGTATACATGTATAAGCAATAATTTTCAGAATTATCCACACTGTTGCCCAATTTCGGGATAGCAGCAATCAGGCATCAAAACAGCCTGTGGAAAATCATTTTTACCCATCAAACATCAAAAAAATAAAACTATGAATATCAAGAGAATATTTGGGACCATACTTACTGTCCTTGGGATAGGAGGTCTTATTTACACGGCAATATTATTTGTAAATAGCTCAGGAGGAACTCATAATATTAAAGCGCTTGTCATATATGGCATACTAGGAATTATTTTCTTCATAGCCGGAATTGGCCTGATAAAGACAACGAAAGACGAAGCATAGGTTTAATTTATGGATACTTGCATAACTTATATGTATTCCACGCGCTGAGCAACGAGTCGTATGAGAATATTTATTACATTCCGCTCTGAATCATAGAGCAACATGTTATGATTTGAAATTTAATTTCAAATTTCAGACCATTTTAATGGCATCAATTTCAATTTTAGGTTTGATAATCTGAACTGCATATGCGTTTGGAATTATTTTTTGTCCGTGAGTGGTTGCATATATCTTGGTAAATTCGGCGCCGAAATACAAAATAATAGCTGAATAATATACCCATAATAATATCAGAATTACCGACCCGGCAGCTCCATACCATGAAGCCAATGCAGAACGGCCCAGGTAGAATCCGATACCAAATTTCCCAATCATAAAAAGAAAAGCAGTAAACGATGCCCCGGTCAGACAGTCGCGGAGGGCAACCTTTCCATCAGGCAGAGTTTTAAAGATCAGGGTGAACAATAATGCGATTATACCGAAGACCAGAAGAAGGTTGAAAACATAAACAAGGTAAACGGAGTCTATGGGGAAAAATTCCCCAAGCCTGTTGTACAGCAGATCCATTACTGAATTTATAATTAACCCGACCAGCATCAGGAATCCAACTGAGCCTATCATTGAGAATGACATCAGTCTGTTTTTAATAAATTTAATCAACCCGCGCTTAGGTTTTGCTTTCAGCCCCCATATAAAATTAATTGAATCCTGGATTTCGACAAAAACACCGGAAGCACCTATAATCAATATAATTACCCCAAAAATGGTGGCAAAAGTACTTGTATGCGAAAGCTTCACATTTTTAATAATATCCTGTATCTGCAGGGCGGCCTGATTACCTACCAACCCGTTTATTTGCCCGAATAATTCTCCCTTTACCGCTTCGGCTCCGAAAAAGAACCCGGATAAGCTAATGATGATGATAAGTAAAGGCGGTAATGAGAAAATTGTGTAAAACGACAGGGCGGCGCTAAGTTTCATTCCCTCATCAGAAATAAATTCGCTGACCGTATCCTTAAGAAGATAGCCGACTTTTTTTACTTTGACTTTCAGGAGCTTCAAATCGGGGGATTTCATCTTTTACAATTTTTTAGTATGATAATTTTTGCGGCTTGCTTGATTAGTGCTTGGTGCGTGGTGCGTGGTGCGTGGTGCCGGGTTCAAAGTTTCAAGGGTTCAATGCTTCGCGTTCAAAAGGGTCAAAGATTCAATTTTCAAATCTAAGTTAAAAGCTGCAAATCACCATACTATTCCCGGAATTATCTTGTTTGGGTTCTCCCCTGGTTGCTGAGCGTAGCCGAAGCAAGCGGGGAGATGTCCGAAGGACAGAGGTGATTTCCAATTTCCAGGTTCCAGGTTTAAAGATCATGACTTTCGCTCATTGATAAAATTTATTATCCAAAGATAATTTCTTTTATTGAAACAGAACCACTGCAGGCTTCCCGATTTCGAAATCACGAAAGCCGAAATCCGCAGATTTGAATGAGTTTGCTTTAAAAACATTTTGTCCCCTGCCGGGAATTGACGGATAATATGCAAATGATATCTGAAATGTATTAATTATGAGATGGTCATTCTTGATCAAAACCCCCACTCCTATTTGCGAGTAAACGTTGCTATTTTTAAATCCTGTTTTATCATTGCCAAGCATGCCTAGCGAAAAAGTAAGGTAAGGGCCAAAACGGAATCCTACAAAATTCCACGGACTGTACGATTGGGTCTGAATTGTAAGCACCATCCTCCTGTTGCCTGACAATGCAGTGCTATTAAAACCATCAAGTCCGTAACCGTCGTTAATTGTAATGCTGTCGTATTCGAACCGGTGAATGCCAATAGTAAACTGAGGTTTTACAAATTGCCTGAATTTCCATTTCCCTACTTCCACAATACCGGTAAAATAATTAATACCCACCGTAAGAACGCCCTGTTCGGAACGTGATTTTTTAAGGAATGTGCCATATTCGCCATTAAAACTCAGGTATCCCCATGGGTAATAATGGCCCGAAGAAGCGCGTCCACCAAGGTAAATCCGCCCCACGTCGTTTTTTAACTGATAACCTCCCGTAAAACTATAAACTTCGCCAACCGGAACATCTTCGGTAAGGCCAAACTTAAAAATATATTTATCCTGCACATATCTACGTGCCGAAATGCCAACACTTCCCATATAAAAGTTCTCATCTGCAAAAAAATGCTGCCTGTCGAATTCCTCCGCCGGCTTTTCGAAATAACGAACCCTGAAAAATCGTAAAGCTGTTATAAAATTTGTGGTACGGTTGTACTCTGTATTTCCTTTAAATATCTGCGTAGCATTGCCCGCCCAATAGTCCTGAATATTAAATCTGAACGGCTGCAAGGTAAGTAGTGAATCTGTTCCGCGTATATAATCCTGGCGGAATTGATGTGCAAAACTAACTCCTGCCGCCCATCTGGCAAAAGGCGAGAAAAACGGGCGGTCGACAGCAAAACTCCTGCTGAAATTTCCGGATTCTTCCCTGCCAAGATGGAAAGTTGAATTGATATATGTATTCCGGAAATTGGGAATATAATAATTTACTTTGTACGCATAGCGGCCTGCAGCATCATTCCTGGTAAACTCAGGCTTTAATTCGTGACCCAATCCCAAAAAGTTCTTTTCAGTAAAATTTGCCGAAAAACTTGTTGTGGAAGCGCCACCACCAGGAATAAAGCTCCAGTTGTCCAGTTCTCGTATATTAATATCAACAGAATCGGAGTTTCGTGCTGTAAGATCAACGAAGAAAGCAACATCGGTTACATATGTTTCGCTCCTTACCAAGCGTTCCGATTCTTTTACAAGCAGCGCATCAAATTCCTGGTTTTGCCTGAAAAGCAGCAGGTTGCGAATAGTTATATGCTGTGATTTTAGATGTACCTTATTCCCAACCTTAACAATCTTATTTTGAGGTCGTTCAATGGTATCAGCAATTGAATTACCGAACGGATCGAGCGTTGTAATATTTATATTCCTGATTATTTTCCCTTCGAAAGTGCTGTAAGGTTTTTGAATCAGTTTCTTATACACTTTCTTTTTCACATGTTTACCCGCCTTATTTTCTGCCACAGGTCTGAATAGCAGTTGGTACACGAACTTGGTTGACTTACGCTTCACCGAAAAGGATTCGATGCTTTTATATACTTTGGTTGAATCTTTTGTGACCGGTTTTTTTTGAGCAAATGCACAATCATTTGTTAACGCTGCAACAAATACCAGGATTAGAAGTGTTTTGAACCAGGTTTGCATTGACGGTTATTTGATGTTTTGATAGTGCCATTTTATTTTGAGAGATCATCGAAACCTACTTTTTCCCTTCTTCGGCTTTCTTTTCTAATGCGTTATTCTTCTTTTCTTCAGCTGCTTTTGCTTTCTTTTTAAAGTAACCTTTCAGGAGGAAGTTATGTTTAACGGCTTTCATATTCTCATCCAGGCCCTGTGAACTGGTTTTAAGATTCACAATGGTTTGATCCAGGTTATTAGCTATGGTGGTATCCTGTATCAGCCTTCCAAGTGTTCCTTGTCCGCCGTTAACTTTGTACATAACCTCAGCAAGTTGTTGCGAAATAATTTCGGCGTTAGCTGCCGTAACCTGCAGACTAGCCATGATGGCATCGGTTTCAACCGGTTCTTGTGATGCAAGCCACTGTCCTTCTTTGGCCAACGGAGAATCGGTACCACCCTGCGTAATGGTTAAAAGCCTATCGCCAATAAGTCCCTCGGAACCAATAGTAACTTCACAGTCGGATTTAATAAACTGGTGTACTTCTTTGCGGATGAGCATATATACTTTAACCGTTGAATCGTTGATTATCTGTATATTATCGACGGTACCAACGTTAATTCCGGAGAAGCGGACATTATTTCCAACCTGTAAACCACTTACGTTGTAAAATGTTGTAGTAAGTTTAAATACCGGATTAAAAAGGTTTTTCTGTTTACCGATAATAAAGATTGCCAGCACAAAAATGGCCAGTCCGCCGGCAACAAAAAGTCCCAGGCGTATTTTGAATTTTTCCGAGTGCGTTTCCATACGAGATTTTGTTTTTGAGTATTGAATTCTGAATTTCCTGTTTTTATTTAAAAAATGAGCTGATCATAGTATCCGTCGAAGTTTCGAATTCCTTCAATTTCCCTTCTTTGTAAATTACACCGTCCATTAACATAATCATCCTGTCGGCCGTGTTCAAAGCGCATTTAATATCATGTGTGATGATAATGGACGAAGTTTTGTATTTTTTCTGAACAGCGTTGATGAGTTCGCTTATTTCATCCGAAGTAATGGGATCAAGTCCAGTAGTGGGTTCGTCGTAGAGCATGATCATTGGATCGACAACAATGGTGCGCGCCAGGCTTATTCGTTTGCGCATACCACCCGAAAGTTGCGAAGGCATTTTGTTGAGGGCATGCGCCAGACCGACATTTTCGAGTACTTCGGCTATTTTTTCGGCCATTTCCTTTTGGGTAAGATTCTTCCTGATCCTTTTCAACGGGAATTCAAGATTTTCTTTCACTGTCATTGAATCATACAAAGCGCCACTTTGAAAAAGAAAACCTATTTTCTGTCTCATTTCTCCCATTGCATTGGTATTCATGGTATTAACATCCTCATCAAATACCTTAATTGTTCCTCCATCCGAACGCAATAATCCAACGATGCATTTTATGAGAACCGATTTGCCGCTACCTGATTTACCCAGCACAACAAGGTTTTCGCCATTAATAAGATTAAGCGAAACATCTTTGAGTACTTCGAGCGAGCCAAATGATTTCTTCAGGTGGCTGATTTCTATAACCGGAATTTTACCTGAGATTTTCGACTCAGTCTTTACCGGCATTTCTATTTCTTGTGTGTTCATGATACGAGCATATCAGTAAATTGTACTGCGATTAAATCGACAATTATAACCAGGAGCGAGGCAAGCACAACTGCCGAATTAGCTGCAATACCAACACTTTCGGTTCCACGTCCGGCATTATATCCTTTGTAAGTTCCAACCAACCCTATAACCGCGCCAAAAAAGAATGATTTGATAAATGCGGGTAAAAAATCCAGGAAATCAATCGAAGCAAATGCCTGTGAGAAAAACAATGTAAAAGAAACACTTCCTTTAATATTGGCGCCTGCCCAGCTGCCTAATATTCCGAGAGCATCGGCATATAAAATCAGCAGTGGTATCATAAGCGTGGCTGCCAGCACCCTGGTGACAACCAAAAAACGCATGGGATTGGTTGAAGATACTTCCATGGCATCAATCTGTTCGGTTACTTTCATGGAGCCCAGTTCGGCGCCCATTCCCGACCCGATTTTTCCTGCACATATCAAGGCGGTAATTACCGGACCCATTTCCCTGATTAGCGAAACTGCCACCATGCCGGGAAGCATACTTTGCGCACCAAAATCAACGAGTACCGGCCGCGACTGGATAGTGAGTACCAGACCCATAATTGCCCCGGTGACAGAAACGAGCGGTAACGACTTATACCCGATTTGAAAACACTGGCGGAAAAACTCTTTAAATTCGAAGTCGCCCGAAAATGTTTCTTTTACAATACGTGTTAAAAACAAGACCACATCGGCAAAATCAGTTAAAAAGCTGCCTGCCGCTTCTGTTTTTGCCAGCGTTTTTTCACTCAGCTTAACAGATTGCACCTTCGCGAAACCTTTTACGTTTTTAACAGGATGAATTTTTTTCATTATATCTATAAGTTGGTGTGTTATGAAAAAGCAATTTTTCTTGATTCAATTAACTTCATAAAAACCAAGCAGTTTTCAGGGTTTCATGAAATTGTACAGGCTGAGTTAAGTAAAAATTATTCGCAATTATTTAATAAGCAAATATATATGCCTTAAGAGGCTATGGCGTTACATAACTTTATAAATATATTACATGATTCACACATTTAGGGGCTAGTGGGTAATGCATTCAGGTCTCGATAGAACTTAATTCCGAAGAATCTTTTCCGATGAAGGATAACCAACCAGGTAGGTAATGCTCATCCCAAACCTGTTCGTCACTTTACCGGAAGTCCATGTATACTTGTCACTACCTGTATTTTGGGCGATTAATAACAATTCATCAGGACTATAAAGCCTGAGTATAGAAATAATGCCATCCCAAACCGTACAAAAAGGAATTACCGGGATGAGGTAAGTAAAAAGGAACCTTGATAACCTGAATGGCTTGAAGAACGGTGTGCACAACAATAACAGAACAGGATGTGCTATGATGATAAGCAAAATCATCCATAAATTTTTGTTGCCACCATCAAAAATTGCTATTCCATCCCCTGAGTCAACTGCATTTTGTAAAACTTCCTTTGCCTTTGTTTTTTCAAAATGATGAAATCCGGAAAAAATTGTCCTGAAACCTTTGATATCAGAAGGAACATCTGCAGCATCAACCGGAGTTTTAATGCCGGAAATACCACCATGCGTTTTTTCGTTCAGATATTGGTATGTCAATTCGCTGGGGTACATATCAGATAAAGTAATTCTGATATCCTTGTCGAAAGTATCCCTCAAATTTTCGTAAATCATCTCCACAGGCCCCCCACTTCCTGAACACAAATCAATAATATGATTCATGTTTGTTTTCGTAAGAGCGTCTTTCAGAATTGGTAGTACAGGCTTGTAAAGGTTAAATACACGGAACAGGAACCTCAGATAATCCGTCATACTATCCCTGATAATTACAGGGAACCAGGGTTGATCCTCGAACTCAAAGCCACGGAATTTCATTTCAGTAATTTTTTGAGATAATCACTCAACTCGGTTGGATGAAACTCGTTGCTTCGCCAGGCAATATACATATCCGGACGAATGAGGTAACATCCTTCCTCCCTAATTCCAAAGGCTTCGAACAATGCCTCTGTACCAGGTTCTGCTGCAATATGTTTTACTGAAATAATATTGTTGTATTCAGCAATAGCTTTTTGAAAAGATTCAGGTATCTCCTGCTTCCAGAAAACCACAAGAGTATAAATCCGTGAATCCAATATATCGCAAAGGACTATGGATTTACCGCCTGACTCAAACACCATATATGGGATACACTCACCGGGTTTGGGAGCATGAACCGGAAAATCCACATTCGATAATCCTGTTGGGAGATTACTCCCATAGCTAATACCAGTTCCTGAAACCATGGAAAAAAAGCGGGTATTTATTTTATTGTTTATTTTGAACCATTTCAAATAAAGTGTCAGAGATAAAGGCGCAAATTGCAAGCGTAAAAATCTTTTCAGCCGCGAATTTCCCGTCATAAAGGAATAGGCTAAATCGGTATAGCGTATTACGTGAAGAGCAACCGGCCGACGCTCATCCTCGTACGAATCAAGTAAATCCTCTGATGCTTTGTTATGGATAAAAAACGCCAGTTTCCATGCCAGGTTATACGAATCCTGTATGCCTGTATTCATGCCCTGAGCGCCGACCGGACTATGAACATGAGCCGCATCGCCAACCAGAAAGCAACGGCTTTGCCTGAAGGTATGCGCACAGAGTGAGTGCGACCGGAATACCGAAAACCATTGAGGATTTTTTAATTCTACCCTTTCGCCTGAATTCCTGCCAAAGAAATCTCTGACTTCTTCGAAACTTACTTCTTCTTTCCCTTGTAATACCGGGATAAATCCATCTACACGGCGGTTATTCCCGGCAAGTGGGAAAAATCCGGCAGTATATTTTTTTGAAAATGCAAACAATATTTCCTTCGTTGATAAAGGCAACCGGGTTTCACAATCGGTTATAAAGAGCATAGGTTTGTGCGTTATACCCGGAAATGGAATTTTTAGTTGTGTTCGGACAAAGCTGCCATTACCGTCGGCGCCAATCAGAAACTTTGACTTTACCACTTCAATACTTCCGTCGGGCTTTATTATATCGGAGGTAACAAGTTCATTCTGCTGAGCAAAGGCTACTAATTCGGTTTTGTTTTCAACTTTATGATTATTTTCCTTTAAAAATTCTGCGAGAAGATTTTCCGTATGCCACTGCTCCAGCATCAGTAGAAATGGAAAACGGGTTAAGCTTTTGCCTACATCGCTGAAATCAATGGCGATATTCTTTTTTTTGTTAAAGCGGATGTTTATGGTTTTGGCAATTATCCCGGCTTTGATTGCTTTTTCAGCCAGGCTCATCTGTTGAAGGATTTCCAGGGTACGGGCATGAATAATCAGCGCGCCGGAACAAATAGTCGGGGAAGCTTTCTTATCGATGATTCTGAAGGAAATGTTATGAATAGCAAGTTGGCAAGCCATCATCAGACCTGCAGGACCGGCGCCGGCAATAAGAACATCAACAGAAGAATCAATTTTTGACACTGACAACGAGATTTATTTAAAAATTTTAACCACCACCAGGTACCGAAACGCCCATTTCCATTGAATGGAAAAGTCATTAAAACCTGCACTATGAAGTAATTTCTCTAATTCCCGGCGTTTAAATGCCCTGATAACTGAAACTGGTCCATCGTGTTTGGCCAGGGAAGATCCGTTGAGCATCCTTGTAATGAGCCACACGCCATAATAAGCAATCGGATTCCTATGAAGGTCGTTGATAACAAAACCTTCTGCAGTATTGGCTTTCAGGCAAACAAACAAATCATGCAGCTCATTGTCGTTAAGATGATGGCAAAATAAAGAGCAATGAACTACATCCACATCTGAACATGTCTGAAGATAATTTTTATAATCTCCTGTTATTCCAGTAATTTCAGGGTATCCCGAGCTATGTTCTTCAAGGAATTGGATAGCATCCGGGTTTATATCCACACCGGTAAGCTTAACCTTATACTGGTATTTTCGGGCCCACCTTGCAATATGCCTCAAAACATCGCCACTACCGCAGCCTAAATCCACTATATGATAAAGTTTCTGCCGGTCATTTATTAATTGTTTAATTCCTTCTATGGATATAGCATGACCACCTGTGTTCCTGTTCATGGTATCAAGTTCACCCAGGTTTTTATGTAGTAACGTTGCGGGAATATCAGGAACATCCATCAGTTCCGACTGACCGGATCGGTACTTAAACGAAACCATTGCAGACTAATGAAGCGGTTTCAATCCCAATTCCCGGTCCAAATCCGATTGCAAATACATTTTCGCCATCCATTGGTTTTTTATTAAATATTTCGTTCAAAACAAACAAGATTGTAGGCGACGACATATTCCCATAATTACGGAGCACATCGAACGAGCAACTCAGTTCGCTGTTTGTCATCTGCAATTTCCGCTGTATGGTTTCAAGTATTTTCTTGCCACCAGGATGCACTGCCCAATGTTGAATTGTGGCTTGTGTAATATCCAGTTTTGCTGCCACCAGTTCCATCAATTGTTCCAGTTCCTCTCCCAGGAATTCAGGGATTCCGGCATCCAGTATCATTTCAAAATTTACAGGAGTAATGTTCCATCCCATTAAATTTTTCCCTCTTTTTAGGAGCAAAGGGCAAAAACCGGTCAGGGTAAAGCCTTTCAGATTCCTGGAAGTTGCCATGTGGTCGGAAACCATAATTACAGCTGCAGCCCCGTCGCCAAAAATAGTGTTCGAGAGCAGGTTATCGCTGTTGCTTTTCGGCTGGAAGTGCAGTGTGCAAAGTTCGACACACACTACAAGCACACGCGCATCAGTATGCGACTTAACTAAACTGTCAGCAATTTTCATAGCAGGGAAAGCGGCGTTGCAGCCCAGGAAGTTAAGCGAGGTGCGAAAAGTATCTGCAGGCAAATCAAGTGCCTGAAGCAGGTCGGCATCAATACCCGGAGCATACAAACCCGTGCAGGTGACTGTTATAAGGTGTGTGATCCCGAAATCGCGAACAGAAGTCTGAATATTGTCAAATGCCTTCTCCACAGCTTTAACTGCTAAAGGCAAAGCATTCTGTTTAAATACTTCCATTCGCTCGGCCACATCGGGCAATTCGCGGGTAACCGGGAAAAGCATTCGTTCGCCTCCGGCAAAATCGGGAATTGATGAATGCCGGGTATTTATACCACTCTGATGGAACAATACTTTAAGTTTTCGCGAAGCATCCGCATCATGGTATGCTTCCTGCATAAAACTCAGAATGGTATCCTGGCTAGCCGCATAATCAGGCACAGCAGTTCCGATTGAAATAATCCTGCTTGTATCAGAACCAGTTTTCATAACGATTCAGTATTAATATTAAAAAATAAAGGTTCATAATAACAGAGGTCAGCATATTCATGGCCATGGTATTATCAAAATCAGCATGTTTTGTATTCTTTCGTACTCTTGCAAACCAAACACTCAAACGGTAGACAACAGGAAGCATCATCACCAAAAATATTACCATTGCAACCGGTTGATTTTTCATATTGAAGTAATAGAAAAGCAAAAAAACAGCAACCGCATACAATATACCTGAAAACACGAAAGTGCCGGTATAACCCAGCTTGTAACTCAATGAAATTACTCCGTCGTTTTTATCAGCTTCGTGCTGATAGATTTGTGTTAACGGGTAGATACTTCCGATAAATAAGCTGGAAATACTCATGCAGATAATGGAACCGAATGAAAATAATTCCGACGTGTTAAAATTGTTTATTGCCGCCAGCGACATGAAATAAACAAAGGAACCCTGAAAAATAAACACAATGAGGAAGCCAGTTACAGGATATTTCTTCAGCCTTACGTGCCTGTAGCTATACGCACGCGACATGATGATAAACACAAGCAAAAGCAATGAAAAATAAACTGAAATAAACAAACCGGCTAAAAGCGCCAGAATATCCATTAATAAAGTAGCATAATAAAGTTTTGCTGTTACCTTAGGCGGATTCCTGATGCCTCCAATACTAGTTTCGTCGCGATCCTGGTGACTGTTATATCCATTGCTGGAAGGGAATATCAGAATATGTAAAATAAGGAATGCTAAAATCGTATTTGGCCAATGAACCATGCTGGCCTGACTGAGTGCAAACAAAAATACAGGCATCAGGAAAAATGAGAATGGCAATCGGAGATGCTTAACGGTACTTTTATCGAACCACGAAACGACCGGAATGGCAAGTGCTATATTCATTGGTGAGTAGATAAAATTTAAATAGGCTTTCTTTCTTCCGTTTTCAAATTGCCACTTTTCCGGCAATTCAGAATATCGTATCCGAAAGTTTTTTTGCTGGTTTCTGAATGAAAAGGGCACTTCCCGAAAAAAGGAACGGACTTACACGATTTCGAAAAGAAAATCTACAGTCTGTAAGTTTCAGTTCAAAGTGCTCTTAAATTCTTTATATAAACAGATATTAGTGATTTATTGTTTTCTGCATCAGCAATTTAACTTTAATACTTTCTTACTCTTTTGGGCAAATCATATAAACAGGTGTTCGTTTTACAGTGATTGCAACCTGTTTTTCTCCCATTTACGAAATTGCCATCTTTCCCGAATATCCGGAGGGGTGGATACAACACGCTGTCCATCCAGCGTGGCGTGGCATTCCATTCTACTTTGTCTTCTCTATTATTTCTTCGACTTCCTTAGCTCCTTTCGCGTATAATTTCTTTTCGTCCGGAGCCAGCTCGTGAAGCAAGCGGAGAAACTCTCCGGCATGTACGAGTTCTTCATTGGCTATATCCTTAAGTACCGAAATGGCGAGCTTATTATCTGTTGACTCCGCTAGCTGCGTATACAATTGAGTGGCCTCGTACTCCGCAGCAACTAAGAACCTTATTGCACGGATGAGTTCCTTATCTGTGAGTTTGCGGTCGTTTGCCAACCCCGAAAAAGGTGATCCAAAATCTGGCATAGCTATACTCCTTTTTTGTTTATTGTTTTTATTGTTCCGTCTATTTTCCTATATTTAAAAAGCTCACAGGTATATACCTTGAGCGAGACTGGCATAGCTTCATCAACTTTTGATGAATTCCAGCAGATCAGCATTTAGCTTTTCCTTATGCGTTTCGGCCAGACCATGAGGGCCACCGGCATATATGGTAAGTTTCGCATCTTTAATAAGCTTAACTGCAAGTTTGGCGGTAGTTTCAATAGGTACAATCTGATCGTCGTCACCATGAATAATAAGACAAGGAACGTTGATTTTTTTTAAGTCAGCAGTAAAATCCGTTTCCGAAAAAGCTTTAATACATTCCAACTCGCTTTGTAAACTACCCATCATTCCCTGAAACCAGAAAGCGTCGCGCATTCCCTGTGTTGCCTTGCTACCTTTGCGGTTTGCACCAAAAAAGGATTCAGACAAGTATTTGTAGAACTGCGAACGGTCGGCTGCAACACCGGTTCGTATATCGTTAAACACACTCATTGGCACTCCGTCAGGATTTGCTGCCGTTTTGAGCATTATTGGCGTTACCGATCCCATTAACACCACTTTGGCGACGCGTGATGTGCCGTGACGGCCGATGTAACGGGCAACTTCGCCTCCACCGGTGGAATGCCCGATAAGAGTAGCATCTTTAAGGTCGAGCAATTCGAACAGTTCGGATAAATCATCGGCATAGGTATCCATATCATTGCCATTCCATGGCTGACCCGAGCGGCCATGACC
>JBBRYZ010000099.1:0-14892 GCA_038237165.1 Bacteroidales bacterium
ACAGTGGCCACGGCAGGCAACCAGGTCAGGTTGCGTTTATTAATGGTAAGCGCACCTTTTTCAGGACATTTTACCACACATTCCACACAAAGATGACAATCGATATGGTCAACAATTTCGACATTCGAGATAGGAACTGCCATCGGACATTTCTTGTCGCAGATCCGGCAATGTGTGCACAGCGAATCATTTCTTGTAATACGAAGCGATGGGAAAACCAGGAATTTCAAGGTTGTAGCTTCGAACAGAAAACCAGTAAGGCAAAGTGTTCCCAGCAGCCAAGGCCAGGGAATATTAAGTCCGGCAACATAGATGAGTAAAACCCAAAGCAGCGTAATTGCTGCAGACGGTAATGCATAAACAGCCAAATTAGTTATAGCTCCTAGTGGGCAAAGGTACTTGCACCAGAACTGGCGGATAAAAAATGAGCCAACAATAGTTAATAGTATAGCAGGGATGGCATACCACAAAACCACATCGCCGCTGAAACCAGTAAAACTTGCATAAAAAGGATCGAATTTCCTACAGAACAATTCACTGGCTGTTACCGTAAAATAGAAGGTAACAAAAAGCAGCACGTATTTAAGCAACCTCAGTATTTTGTCAGCAGTTTCTTTTAGCGTGATCTGCAATCTGGCTTTGCGACCCCGTGAGCCCATCCACTCTGTAAAAGTTCCTATCGGACAAATATAGCTACAGAACAATTTGCCGAAAAGTACCACTGCGAGTATCAGTAAGATTCCTAATGCTATTTGTATGGTTGTCATAGAACAGGCCAGGGAGTGAACCGAAAAATAACTCGCCAGAGATTGCATGCCTCCAAACGGGCAGTATGCTTCTATATCGGCTGCATAATTCTTGTCCAACAATGGCCTGAGAACCATATATGCGAGAAGTGCGAATATTCCCCATTGAAGGGTAATACGGTAATAATTTATAGGGGATTGTTTTTTATTGGCCATAATGAAACTGAATTGCAGGCTCCTTGGGGCGCTGGTGAAAATTAGTGCGAATGTATAAAATGAACCTATGCCGGTGAAAAATATATGTAATTTAGAATAAGTCTATTTATTGTTTTTTGCAAAGAAGGTCCATTAACTATTCTGTAGTTACGTTTATATAAGTATCTTTGAATATCTGTTGCGGTTAAAACTATTTATAATCATATTTATTTAGCAGATGACAATCACAAATAAACATTGGATTCCATTTATGCTTTGTCTCTTATCTGTTTGCCTTTTGCATGCTCAGGAGGTGAAAGACATAAGTCAGAAAAATATTTTCCAGCATTCGGATGCAAACAAAAGAGCAGATACTGTTTTGCGGGTTATGTTTTATAATGTCGAAAATATGTTCGACCCAAGAGAAGACAGCATCACATCGGATGAGGAATATCAGCCTACAGGAATGCGGGGTTGGACAAATAGCCGTCTTAAACAAAAACAAATCAATATTTCGAAAGTGGTGCTGGCAGTGGGTGGCTGGGATCCGCCCGACCTGATAGGTGTATGTGAAGTGGAAAACTTCAGTGTGCTGTACGGTTTAACTAACTTTACTCCTTTAAAGAATTTCGGCTACAAAATCATACATTTCGATTCGCCCGATCCGCGTGGAATTGACGTTGCTTTACTGTATCGGCCTCAGAGATTCAGGGTTTTGGAGAGCTATCCTATCCGAATCCGTTTTCCGTTCGATACTGCCTCGCGCACAAGGGACATACTTTTAGTGAAAGGCATCGCATGCAAACGTGATACCGTCAATATTTTTGTCAGCCACTGGCCGTCAAAGTTTGGAGGCGCTATGGCAACCATTCCCAAAAGAAATTATGTCGCCTCGGTCATGCGCAAATTGTCAGATTCGCTTATGGCTGTAAATCAGCGTGCAAATATCCTGATTATGGGCGATTTAAATGAATCTCCTTACGAGGAAGGGGTGAGTAAAGTACTTCGTGCAAAAATGGATTCAGTAAACCTGCAGCCCGATGATCTATATGATTTGCTTGGCGGTGCAGGCCTCGCATGGAATAGAGGAACCATCAAATTTCACGAAACATGGGATGCTATCGATCATATGATAGTTTCAATGCCCATGCTTGCACACGCTACGTCTCATGGATTACATATCTTTGAAGCACCTTTTCTTTTTCAGGATGATGAGGCCTGGTTTGGTAAGAAACCATTTCGCACCTATTACGGAGCTAAATATATTGGCGGATTCAGCGACCATCTTCCGGTTTATATGGATTTTAAATTCTAATTTAGCGGTTTGTCGGGATTGCACAACCCTGCGCTTTTTCAGAACCTAAACATCCATTGCTTAAATGAAACGTAAAATTTCGGTATATAACATCACCGTTGCAATAATACTCCTTCTGATCATTGTTATAGGTTCCATGGTACTTTTTGTAAATCCTGCTAAAAAACATGTCGGGAAGTCGGCTGTAGTGTTAAATGAACAACCCTCGACACCTGCAAAACCTGTTTTTCGAAAAGATGGTGAACTTCGGTTTCTGGATGGTAAAACCAACAAAGTGATCACTTCTATAAATATAGAAGTGGCAGATGATGATGCCGAAAGGGAGCAGGGTTTGATGTACAGGGATATCATGACTGAAAATGACGGAATGCTTTTCCTGATGGAAACCCAGGAACCACAAACCTTCTGGATGAAAAATACTATTCTTTCACTTGACATCATCTATGCAGATGCCGATAAGCGGATAGTAAGTATCAGTAAAAATTGCAAGCCGTATTCGCTTGATTCGATTCCTTCGGTAAAACCGGCATTGTATGTGGTTGAAGTTAACGCAGGCTATACAGCCCAACACGAAATTAAAGTTGGTGATATGATTTCCTTTTAGGACAGAAGACTCGGGACCCTTATCTCGGGATACCTTCAGCCAATTCTTTTAAAGGCGAATCTCACAAATCCACTATATACGCTCCCGAGTTTTTCAGGCTGTGCGCTTTTAGCCCGGCTTTGTTTAATTCTTTCATCCACTTTTCGGTTTTATAAAACGAATTTGATCCATCAATTATTATTACCCCCGGTTTGTATAGTTTAGTCAGATATTCAGTCTTTATTGCAGGATTATGACGTATCCACAGATAATCGACTGCTAGTTTTGATATATTACCTGCCGGCTTTGCAAGGCTATCAATGATAACTATCCGTTTATGATGAAACAAGAAATAATTGTTTTGTCCCTGAAGCGGTTTGAACTCACTGAATAATTTCCGGTAATCCCCTCTAAATGTGTCGATTGCAATTTTTTTGCCGGAATTAATTCCATAGAGGTTTTGAGTTCCGGCAAGTTGGAATTTGTTGGCAATCTTATCTTTAATCAGCACTGAATCAGCCAACAGGATTTGTTGCTCCCCGTTTACAAATCCCAGTGCGGATTGTTTTCCTGTTGAATAGAATATGATTTTCTGCTGTCGTTGACGTACAATTTCAGTGAAAGTAAAGCAGGAGGAAAGCACTAACATCACGCCTAAAGTGGTATAAAACCATTCTTTACGTTTTAAAGCAAAAAACAGGATTAGCGAAATAATGATCATATAGATCAGAATGGTTTCTTTAGTGAATATAGAAGAAACATGCAGTACAGAATAGGGCAGTTTCTCAATAAATTCAACAGAATAGTTTAATGCAAATAACAGGTAATTGGTTAGTAATCCTAAAATGTTACTGATTACCGGTATAAAAGATGTTGCCAAAACCGCCACACCCGAATATATTGCCAGGAACGATAATGGAATGGCAACCAGGTTTGCTGGAATAAAATAAGCAGGAAACTGGTGGAAATAAAATAAGGCAAGTGGTGCTGTCGCTATCTGTGCTGCAATCGAAACCGCAATCAGTCCCCACATATATTCAGCAATTCTGTTTTTAGGATTCCAAAGATTAGTGATGGGCTTATTGATAAAAACTATTCCAAGTATGGCGATATACGAAAGCTGGAACCCTATATTGCTGATCATAAGCGGATCAATAATCAATAAAAGTACTGCCGACACAGCTAACGAATTAATAATATGTACATAGCGGTTGGTGGCATTTCCCACCGAAATAAACGAAAACATGGCGGCAGCTCTCATCACCGAAGGCGATAAGCCCGTCAGTAATGCATAAGCCCATATGGAAAGTATAATTAAGGCTGTTTTCAAAAGGAGTAATCCGCCCTTGCTTTTCATAAAGCCAAGCAGGAAATTTATTATTAAATAAATCACACCCACATGAAGCCCTGAAACACAAAGCACATGCATTACACCTGAACCTGAATATGCCTGCAGGGTTTCATTATCCAGCATATCTTTTTGCCCAAGCATGAGTGCTGAAGCCACTGCAAATTCCCTTCCTTTCAGGCCGTTTTTATTCAGTATGGAAATGAATTCCCCGGAAATTCTGTGAGCCGTCCTAAAAAGATTGAAACCCTTCGGGTTTTCGAGCAATTTCCACGAAGAGTTGTTCAGGTACAGCTGTTGATACACATTGTTATTCGCCATGTATTTCCGGTAATCAAAGGCTCCTGGATTTTGTGGTGCGGCAATGGCTTGAACGTTGCCAGAAAAAGTAATAGTAGCGCCTTCGACAGGGGGCTTTTTGATTGAATCTTTAGCAAAATAAGTAAGTACAAGGCCTTCTGTTTTGACTATAAGATTTCCCTTTTTTAGCACTTTTACTTTTAGTATAGTTTTAAAGCTATGATTTTTTTCCTGCAAAGGTTCGTCGACTGTAGCTATGAATATACCGGTGTTCTGAGTTTTCGAGAAGTGATCAGGACGTAATATTTCTTTATGTAGCAGTACTGAATTGTAGCCGCTAACAAACAGGAATAAACTTGCCAGTACTCCGAAAAGCAACCGCTTCACAAACCTGAATTTTTTAAAAGTGAAAAATCCGGTAACAGCGGTAAACAAAAGCAGGCTAATCCAAATCAATAAAGGAATTTCGACAGAAGCGGAAATTACATTGCTCACGATGATACCGGCCATAAATGGCAGCAATATTCTCACCATAGGATACAGGTGTCGGTACTGCATTGTTAGCTGTCTTTAAATCAAAGTTAAAGATATTAAATAATCAAATAGAAAAAACAAAAGTTTTTTTGAAAGATTTGTGTTTAGTTCAGCGCAGGCAGGAATAATATTTTGCTTTTATCGTATGACAGAAACTTACAGGATATTCTTGTAATAGAGAAAATCTCTTAATTCCTGTTTCAAAATGTAAAACTATTAATTGAGAAAAGGATTCCAGGCGAATTATCGTTTGCCCTGGTTTTGCAGATTTTCAACCATAACTGCCGCCGCCCTGTCCGAGGCTCCCGGAGGTCCAACGAGCATACGCAGTTCTTTGTAATCATTCATCATACGGGTTCGGACATCTCCATCGGGTAATATAAGTGCCAGTTCGCGGCTAAGAGCATCAGGCGTAAATTTGAATTGGATTAGTTCAGGTACCGCTTTTCGGTCGAGAATCAGGTTTACCAGTGAAATATATTTAACATTTACCACCAACCCCGCAGCTAATGCTGATATTAAACCAAACTTGTAGCAAACAACCTCAGGAATGCCCAGCATAGCTGTTTCGAGCGTAACAGTACCCGATTTAACTGCGGCTGCACGCGAAACCCTGAGCAGATCGTACGTTTGCCCGAAAACCATTTTTACCGGATAATTTTCAATAAGTTTTGTGTAAAATTTCTCACCCAACGAATCCACTGCCGCAATTACAAATTGATAATCTTTGAAATGCTCAGTTATTTTCAGCATGGGCGGTAAAATACGCTTCAATTCCTGTTTGCGGCTTCCGGGTACAAGGGCAATAATTGGTTTGTCACCTAAATTATTGACCTTACGGAAAGTAGATTCATCTATTTTCGCATTCATATCCACAGAATCGGGCAGCGGATGTCCTGTAAACTCAGCATGATAACCATAACCAGCATGGAAATCTTTTTCAAACGGCATTACCACAAAAACCAGGTCGGCATTGCGGTGTAGCTCATGAATGCGATACTTTTTCCATGCCCAAATTTGTGGAGCGATATAATAGAAGACTTTAAATCCTTTTGATTTGGCGAATTTTGCAATACGCATATTAAAACCGGGATAATCCACCAATATTACTACATCAGGATTCCAGGCGGTAATATCATTTTCACAAAAACTAATGTTATGGAGAACGGTTCTGATGTTCAGAATCACCTCCGTAAATCCCATAAAAGCCAGTTCGCGGTAGTTTTTTACAATTGTACCTCCGGCATCCTGCATTTTTTCTCCACCCCAGCAACGGAATTCAGCCTGTGCATCACGAGCCTTAATGCCGTTCATAAGTTTTGCCGCATGTAAATCGCCGGAAGCTTCACCTGCTATGATGTAATACTTCATGGTTTTGAGCCGGAGTTAAATTATATTGGGAAAGAGATACTGCTGTTCTTCAGAAAGATAAGAAACATGATGATCAGAACAACGGTTAGGATCATAAGAGCTTTACCTGTTTTTTCAAATTTGCGTTTTACCAGATAATACCGCATTACAATTAAGTTCACCGCCAGGCCAAGCAGCAGCATATCTACATCCCTAACCCTTGGAAAAGCATGCAGGTAATTCTGAGTAAGCCTTATCAGTATTAAAAATGCAAAAGCTGCCGGCACAGGAATAATCAACCCGAGCAGTGCACCCAGGGAATATTTATCGCTATTTAACCATTCTTTGAGTTGCATATCTGTTTTAAGCTTCCAGATTCCACTTTTTTATTTGGTCAATCATGTGATGTGCCGTCAGATCAATCTGAACTGGGACTATACTCACATAGTTATTGTTAATGGCCCAATAATCATTGTCTTCATCTTCATCGAGGTTTACGAAATCACCCCTGAGCCAGTAATAGTCGCGCTTATGCGGATCTTTACGCTCATCAAATATCTCGTTCCAGTAAGCTTTTGCTTGTCGTGTTATTTTTATGCCTTTAAACGGACTGCCATTGAGCGCCGGAATGTTTACATTAAGACATATTCCATTGGGAAGTCCATTCTCCAGCACATTTGCGGCAACCGAAGTGATTAATTTACCGCAATGACTGAAATCAGCATCATGCATATAATCATTCAGCGAAAAACCTATGGAAGGAACATTTTCCATGGCGCCTTCTATAACCGCTGCCATGGTGCCTGAATACAAAATATTAATGGATGCGTTACTGCCGTGGTTGATTCCTGATACAATCAGGTCGGGCTTGCCACGCAATATCACTTTTTCACCCAGTTTTATACAGTCGGCAGGAGTTCCGTTGCAACTGTATTCGCGGTAGCCGGGAGTTTCGGAAAGCTTTTGAAGACGCAAGGGTGATTGTATGGTAACTGCGTGTCCCATTGCAGATTGAGGTTTATCGGGAGCAACTACAAGCACATCGCCGAGTGGTCGTATGGTTTCGATCAGGAAACGAATGCCGGGAGCATGTATTCCGTCATCGTTGGTTATAAGTATAAGCGGTTTTTTCATAATCAGGGATAGCAAAGTCTTAAATCATGTTTACTGGTTCAAGTGGGGTTTCGTGGCTGGCTTTTGTTGATTGTATGGCAGTAACACCAGCGGTTACAATAAATTTCATCACTTCGGTTGAGTTGGCGTTCAGCGCTTTTATGTTTGCAACCGGAACAATAACAAGGTTTCCCGAAAAAGTATAGGAATGAGGCAAGTAAACAGCTACTTTATCAGCTTCAATGCCAAGACTGCTAAGATCGTGCTGGGTAATAAATCCGAGCCTTTCCATATCAAAATCCTGGCTTAATTTTACAAGTACCGGTTCAGTAAATTTTTTGTCTTTGCCCACAAAAGCCGACATAAAATCTTTAATAGAGGTATATATGATTTTAACCAGCGGCGCCTGGCTGATAATTTTATCCAGTGATTGTAGAATGGGTTTTAGCAGGATTGAACTTCCTATAATTCCTATTAGTGTAATAAAAGTCAGGATGATAATGAGCCCGAGTCCTGGTATTTTAAAGCCTATTAAATCTGTGAGATACTGTATGAGCAATCCATCGACAAACTCAAACGAGACATAAATGGCATAAATGGTGATGGCCAGCGGCGAAATAAACAATAACCCCTGAAGAAAGTAACGGATAAGCTTGTTCATAGTAATAAATTGAGGTGCAAAATTAGTCATTAAATCGCAAAAAATGGCAATATGCTAATAGGATACAGAATTTCAGGCTGTTATAAATAATACCTCTCAGAATTTATTCGAATCGGGACGGGACTCCTGAAATCTCTTTGCTTGTTACAATCAGGATTTAACAGAAAGCTTTATTTCATGACATATGTGGGAACCATTTACTTTTGTAGTTGTTTAATTTAATCTAATTTGCGGTTGTATATTTTGAAGGGCGGTAACGACAGCCATTGATCAAAGTATATGATCACCAATTTATTTAGCTAACGCTATAACCAATAATACCAATTAAGGCGAACTTTTCCGGAGTTTTAAAACTCTGGAAAAGTTTAACGCCTTAATAGACGAAACATTAATTCAACACTTGATTTGCATTAATAACTATTGAAATGAATCAAAACAGGCGAACTCCGAATTTCCTTAAATATATAATTTCCACAATTATTATAATTGCAAGCCTTTCAACTATTGGTCAAACCCAGGTTATAAAGGGGAGTCTAAAAGTTGTAGTTAAAAATATGAAAAATAATTCCGGCCAGGTAGGTTTCTTTTTATTTAATTCGGCTGATGCTTTTCCCACTCACACTGAAAAGGCATTGTTATCAGGATTTGTAAAAATTATCGGGAATACAGCGGAATACACTTTTACCAATGTGCCAGTCGGAACTTATGCTGTTTATGTATTTCACGATGAGGATAATAATAAAAAGCTGAACACTAATTTTATCGGAATGCCCAAAGAAGGTATTGGTGTTTCGAATAATGCAAAAGGACATTTTGGTCCGCCAAAATATAATGATGCAAAATTTGACTTCAATAAACAGGATCAAACCATTTCAATTTCTTTAAGCTATTTGTAGCCGAATCACAACTAAAGACAAATCAGGCAAACCACCAATAAAAAATCCCCGCAACAATATAGTCACAGGGATTTTCCCGTTTTTCACTCTTCACTTTTCATTTTTCATTTTTCATTTATTTTTTACATACTTCTCCAGCCAATGATCCGTTTCCCAAAGCATATGAAGTATATTTTCTTTTGCTGCATAGCCGTGGCTTTCGAAAGGCAGTGAAACATACCGCACTGTTCCGCCGAGGCCTTTTATGGCGCTGAATAAGCGTTCACTTTGTATAGGAAATGTTCCTGTATTGTTATCCGCATCGCCATGAATAAGCAGGAGGGGAGTTTTGATTTTTTCAGCATGGCTGAACGGGCTCATATTATAATACACTTCCGGCGCTTCCCAGTATGTGCGTTCCTCACCCTGAAAACCAAATGGGGTTAAAGTCCGGTTATAGGCGCCGCTGCGTGCGATTCCGGCTTTAAACAGGTTAGTGTGGGCCAACAGGTTAACTGTCATAAATGCGCCATAGCTATGCCCGCCAACGGCTACTCTTGTGCTGTCACCAACTCCCATTTTTACCAAAGCCTGTATGGCGGCATGTGCATTCAAGTACAATTGGGGAATGAAATTATCATTTGGTTCTTTGCCATTTTCACCAACAATAGGCATTTCGGCGTTATCCAGAATAGCGTAACCACGTGTAACCCATAACGAAGGTGATCCGTAATTTGGACGTGTAAACGTGTTTTTCGATCCGCGGACCTGCGAAGCGTCAGCCGCCGATTTGTATTCGATAGGATAGGCCCACATCAGAATTGGCAGGGCTCCGTCGCGGGTTGCATCGTATCCTTTAGGAAGATAAAGATTTCCAGACAGGTTGATTCCATCATCGCGTTTATAGGTGATTTTCTGACGGGAAACTCCTTCAAGTCCTGCGTACGGACTGGTAAACCCGGTTAATGCTTTTTCAACTGCTTTTTTCTTAGCTTCAGTATGTAAGTAATAATTTGTGACTTCCTTTTGACTTTCGCGCGCGCTTACAAAAGTAAGTTTCACCGGGTCGATCATTTTTACCAGATATTCATAATAAGGCGCTTTGCACTGCCAGAGCAGTCGCGTTTTGCCTGTAGTAATATCAAATGCCTGGATGAGTGGCATATCTCCTTCATCAGAAGCGCCATCGGCACTCAGAATAAGCTCTTTATTTCTTAGGACAACCAACGTCTGCCGTCCAAATTCATTCTTTTGTGTTAATGGATTTCCTATATCAGAATACGAATCATTAGAACTGCGGGCAAAAAGCGAATCAGACTTACCGGTAGATGGATTGTAACGATTCATTTGGAATTTGCGGTTTGCATACGATTCTTCATAAAAAACGGCTACATTGCTGTTTCCCCAGGTTACTCCCTGGAATCGCATGGTAGTTTTAAACAATTCTTTAGCTTCACTTTCCTTGCCTGACGAGCCTATCCTCACAGCTATTAACGCATCACGCCATTTTGATTTGGATTTACCAAGTCCTCCATCCAGCGCTTTTACATAAGTAATTGTGGCGGGTTCGTCGTTTCGCCACGAGAATGCGCGAGGGAAGTCAGGCGAATCATCAAAACCGATAGGAACGCCTTCGGTGGAAGGATTTACTGCAATTTTTCGTACAATTTTTCCCGTCATGTCAGTAACAATAGTAGTATGTGGAAATTCGTATGCCGGAACTGTGTATGAAAAAGGTTTGTCAATAGTTTGAAGCAACAGGTATTTCTGATCGGGCGAAACGACAAAACTCCTGTAAATTGATGGCTCGCCAATTTTAATTTCCTTTGTCAGGTCAGTGAAAATTAATTCTGATTTAGCATAAAACTCAAACAAGGCTTCATCATATCCTGATTTTATCAGATCCTGATAGGTGCGGGCTGCCGCTTTTTTGCCGAGGCTTTCCTGAATTACCGGCCCTGTGGGAGCAAGTGGCTTTTCCGGCCTTACTGCATTTGTAATGGTTGCTTTGTAAATCAGGCTGTTATCATCAATCCATGTAAATGCGCCCCCGGTTACAATATTAAGTGACAACTTATTTATTTTATTTGCAGTTAATGAAGCAATGTCGATAACATAAAGATCAACTTTATCGAAAGTAAGATTTACAAAAGCAATTTTATTTTGCGATGGACTCCACTGAATGCTGGTTGCACGCATATCAGAAGGCAGACCCTTAATTTTAAATTCCTGCAAAGTGCTTATGTCCTTTAGGCTCATTCCAGCTAGAGTTGTCATGCGGCTTTGGGCAAAATTATTCGGATTAATCCTCAAACCGGCAATTCGCAATTCGGGCTCGGCCAATTCGGCAACCGAAGGGAATGTGTTGCGCTCCATCATCAGCATCCACTTTCCCGCATCATCAACACTGGTTGATGGTACCGGTTTTGCCATAATCAGGTCATAAATTTCTTTGGGAGGTACCTGGTAGGTGATTTGGTCCTGTGCTTTTACTTGCATAACTGTAATAAAAATAAGAAGTGTTAGTATGGTTTTCATATTTAATGGATTAGGTGTCGTACTTTGTGAGGATTTGCCGTCAGATTAAAGCGATTACTATAATTCTGTTCAGTTGCCTGAATCTTCTATAATGCTTTCAGCAATGAATTGTGTCAACTGTTCATAAAAAATTTCGACCGGGAATCCCATCACATTGTAGTAGCAGCCTTCAATTCCGGTAATTCCAATGTATCCGATCCAGTCCTGTATGCCATACGATCCTGCCTTATCAAAAGGTTTATGATGATTAACGTAATATTCTATTTCATCCGATGTCAGTTCGCGGAATTTCACCAGCGTGTGCGCATGAAATACAACTTTTCGCTTTGATGATTTCAGACAAATACCCGAAAATACTGAATGTTGCTTTCCCGAAAGCTTTTTCAGCATTTCGATAGCTTCTTCCTTTCCCGAAGGTTTTCCTATATATTTCCCGTCGAGCCATACAATGGTGTCGGCAGTTACAAGAATTGAATCTTCTGCCAGTAATGTGTTGTTATAAGCATCCGCTTTCAGTTCACAAAGATATCTGGCAATTTCAGCTCCCTGCAGGTTTTGCGGATAGATTTCTTCCACATCAATATCAACAAGTGTGTAGTTTAAACCAAGGGCTTTGAGTAATTCCTGCCTGCGGGGCGATTTTGAACCAAGGAGTAAATTATAGTGGCGGAGGATTTCCTGTTTCATTGAGAATTATTGGATTATTTGGTCATTCATTTAATGTTTCAGTGTTTCAGCGTTTTGGTGTTTCAGAGTTTCAATCTCTCTTTCCATTTTAACTTTTGCACATTCGTAAATCGTTATTCGTAAATTATAAGAGTTTAAAACTGTCCTGCCACCATAGTTAAAATTCCTCCAAGCATAATCCATTTCACAAGGCTGCTTAACTTATGAAAATCTGCTTTTGACTGTGAATTTCTGATTTTAAAAGTGAACCAGATAATTGGGATTTCAGCAAAAAGCAGAAGCCAGATCACGGCGACATATTTCTGGAATTGAAACAGATACACTTGTGAAATTATTAGAAGTACAAATGTAACCGCAGTGATTACTAACACTATGTTTTTCGTAAATGAAATGCCTTTTATAATTGGCAGTGATTTACAACCGATAAGTTTGTCACCTTCAACATCTTCAATATCTTTTACGATCTCACGCAGCAAACTTAGCATAAATGCAAATATACTTATTGCAGTTACGATAAGTGTTATAATTCCGGATGGTTCGGCCGGAATTATAACACATTGTTTTTCTATAATCCAGGCCATCGCAATAGTTCCTGCCGACATGGATGCAACTGCCATGTTACCCCAGACGAAACTCTTTTTAAGTCGGATTGCATACCACCATACAACGATCAGTGCAGACAGGAGCAGAGTTGCCGGTAATCCGCTTTTAATCTTCCAGGTAAGCCATAAGGAAAGCAATGCAGAAATAAGACTTAGCAAAAGAGCTGTTGATAATGCCGACCCCGGCGTAATTTGCTTGCCAATATATTGTTTTCCCGGCTTATTAACCCTGTCTGTAATCACATCAAAATAATCGTTACTAATATAACCTGCCGCTGCAATAATAACTGAGGCAACTATCAATATAATGAAATTCAAACTACTCATTCCTGGAGAAATTGAATACGACGAATAAACCGGAATAAAAACCAGGTACCACAACATCAAAAAAGTAAATGCTATGATCAGCAGGTTTGGCACCCTCAGCATGTTGTATATCGTGCGCATTATCCGGGATAAATAGTAGGAGAAACCAAATCTGAAATTTTAATTATCGGATGATTATCCTTATTCGTAAAAGGAATTTCCGCCAAACTTATTGCTATTCAATCCTCTAAAAACTTAATCGATACAATTTGCTTACCCTTTTCCTTTTCCTGTGTCTTCACTTTTTCCTCTTCCTGTCCTACCAGTGATACGCATCATCATTCATCCATTTTCCCTGCACTTTAAGCACCTGCTCTATGATATCACGCACGCATCCACGACCACCGGCCTGGTGCGAAATGTAGGTCGCTATTCTTTTAATCTCTTCAACCGCATCCGACGGGCAGGTAGGAACACCAACTTTGAGCATAATTTCGTAATCGGGAATATCGTCTCCCATAAAAAGGACATTCTCTTTTTCCAGGTTATAAGTTTCGAGAAACTGATTATAAACATCTATTTTTTTATCTACACCCAGAAAAATATCTTTTATTTTGAGGGCTTCGAGCCGATGTTTCATCGATTCGGAATATCCGCCGGAAATTATAGCAATCCTGTAATTTTTCTTGATGGCAAGCTGCATGGCATATCCATCCTTCACATTGGCAGTGCGTAGCGCATCTCCGTCACTGCTAATAATCACCGTTCCATCTGTAAGCACACCGTCGTAATCAAAAATAAATGTATTAACTTTTAATAGTTTCTCCTTGTAATTCGACATATGCGGATGGTTTGAGTTCTATTTATACTTTTTGCTGATAAGGCTGGCTAACTGGCGGTAAAGTTCAGCATATTCGGGCTGCGATGCAAGAACAGAAATATGCTTTTCGAGAGTTACTGTATCGTGACGGCGTGCCGGACCGGTCTGCATTTCTTCGGGATCGCCCTTTATAGCTTTAGTGGCTGTTTCCAGCATGAGCGGATGAAGAACATCCAGAGGCAAGTTTGATTTTTGAAGTAATTCATTTGCAATAATATACATCAGATTTGAATAGTTGCCTGCAAATATGGCAGCAACATGCAGCAGCATTCTCTGCTTACTATCGGCCTCATATACTTTCGACGAAAGTCGTAAAGCAACCTGTTTTAACGCCAGAAGTGTTTCATTTGATGATGATTCAAGAAAAAACGGAATTTTGCTGAAATCAACCGGATTCCCTTTCGAGAGGGTTTGTAAGGGATAAAATACGCCGTAATTTTTAAAAGAGTCTTTTAAAATATTAACAGGCACCGAACCGGCAGTATGAACTACAACCCCATCAAAGCTCGCTATACTTTTGGCGACATCCGCTATTGCCATATCGGCAACGGCTATAATTATCAGATCGGTTCCTTCGCGCAGGCCGGAAATCTCATCTGAAACTTCGGCGCCACATGTTCCGGCCAGATTTGCAGCATTTGAAGGATCACGACTCCAAATTCTACAAATGTTGAATCCCTGCATTTTCAATCCTTTGACCAGGTGCCAGGCCACATTTCCTGAACCTGCAAAAGCGATATTTTTTATGCTCTTCTGCATCAGTGCAAAATTGTTTATTTCGGGATGCTGTGACTAAGCCTTATTCTCTGAATTTTTATATTTCCCGATGGTACGCCGCATAATGGCATAAGATAACCCG
>JBBRYZ010000100.1:0-14820 GCA_038237165.1 Bacteroidales bacterium
CCTTCAATCCCCCAAAAAATGAACCATTACTCCATGATTGGCGCCGGCATTGTAATATTTGCCCTGCTTTCGTACAGTTTATCCATTATAACCGAACAGCGAAAAAAAATAGTAACCGCTTTTGTGCTGCGATTTCTGACTATCGGGATTATTCTGGATATCACAGCTACAACCTTTATGATACTTGGTTCTTCAAAATCCGCGTTCACTCTGCATGGATTCCTTGGATATTCGTCATTAGCCGGAATGCTGATAGATACAATTCTGATCTGGAGGTTTCATCTGAACACTCAACCTGGAACCTTTGTTCCGAAAAAACTCAATCTATACTCGCGCTTCGCATACAGCTGGTGGGTAATTGCATTTATTACCGGGCTGATACTGGTGGTGTTTCGGTAAAAAAGTAAAAGGATTTTATAAAGCAGATATGCTATGCATTGTCAATGATCCGTCGAAGGCTTATCCTCCCGAAATAAGGTGAAGTACCATTACATCATCCCCGTCGTGCACCAGTGCTGAATCATACTCGCTTTTTTTGATCATTTTGCCATTTACTTTAATAACCAGCATCTTGAAAGTGAATGTCTTGGCATGCAACAATTCATTGATAGTAAACTTATCAACGGCAAATTCTTCAATTTTATTATTGAGTATAATTTTCATTATCTAATTTTCTGAATGAATTTGTTTTTCATTTGTGCCAAGCAGAATTTCGAGCACTGCATTGGCCTGCATATTGGCAACCACTCCTACGCGAGGAGCTAAAGGAGGACATTCGTCGGCAATGGCATTTATTTCGTCACCGCAGATAATCAGGTTGTCCGATTGCCTGGTGCGTATCATATTATTGTCGCCCCAACCTGCCATCCCTACCCCCATAACGAGATGTTTATCAGACATATGATTATGAACGGCATCCAGTATCATGTACTTCATTTCCGGTTTATCAAATGCTTCAACAATTACATCACATTTACTGTAAATCTCAATAATATCGCTTTGGCATAAACGTATATCAAATGTATTTATGCGCACATGTGGGTTGATACGTAACAGGTTTTGTTTGAGCGCAGTAACTTTTAACATGCCGATCTGATCGTAAAAATAAAACTGCCTGTTCAGATTGCCTTCCTGCACAAGATCGAAATCGGCCAGTATCAACCTCCCAATTCCAACTCTTGCAAGCGCTACAGCACAATTGGATCCCAATCCTCCACATCCGGCTATTCCCACAGTTTTGGTTTTCAAAATCTGTTTTATCTGTTCAAAAGTCATAGCACAAACTTATAGAAAAACTCATTATGTACGATGTAATTCTCGAAAAAACATAATATCAACGTCCTAAAGAGAGAAGGAGTATTGCTATCCTACTGATTATATGCCTGATAATAAATCATTTCAACTTTATGGCCTACCAGGGCCAGAAAACAGGCTTAACAGTTGTTCCTCCTACTCCGCTCAGACAATCGAGACAATCGGGATTAATTTGTGCAAGTGGAGCAAGTAAGCAGTCAAAATTTTCATTATTTACTATTACGGAGCTTACAAAAATACGTTGCGACTCGACAGTGGACGCACCGAAAAAGCCAAGAACCTGCTGTTCAGGATGAGTAAGATCATGTAGGTTTCCATTTGTTTCTTCCGGCTGGTTTTCATACAGCCCCCCCTGCTCTCCAGCGTTTATTTTCAGTTTTTCAAAGTATTTCCAGGCAGCCTCACTCAGCGAATACTGCCGGACTAATAGGCTATACCCGTATCTTAATCGTTGCGAGCTATAATTATCGACAAAATGAAGAGGGAAATGCTTGTATTTATTTTCTGTTTGGTTTTCAGTTGAAAGTATGAACATATTCCGGACTTTCATTGTCAGATAGCATACTTCGTGACCATACCACACAAGATAATAAAGATTAGCAGTATATTTCCAGGTTTCCACAGGTTCGAACCTATATCGGCGGCAGGACGAATTTTTTCCATCGACATCCACATAAAACTGAACACCTCCAACAGGAATAGCAGGATAAACAGCAGGTTTTAATTGAAGTTCATAATCTACATTATTCACTTCCTGGCAATAATGTAACGAATCGTAATCGGAAACAATGTGGTTACCACCAGGAACCTGTATATCTACCATAAAAGTATTGCCAGGTAAAAGTTCGTTTTCCGGAATAACAAATTCGTAATTTCCATCCAAAATGTCATTGGTGGGATATACGTTTCCTTTGCCATCAATTATTTTAACAACACAACCTGTAACTGGTACATATTTTTGCAGCGCCAGGCTGGTAGAAAAAGAAACATTTATACGTTGAACTAAGTCGCCCCTGTTCACCTGTCCTGATACCACATATTTCCTTGCGTCCGAACTCTTAATCATTGGATCGAAGCGTTTAATACACGACGACAGCATCAGCATGATCAGGAAAGCCCGGAAATGCAATTTATTATAAGTCATATAATTACATTTTAAAAAAGACAAAACACTTTAATCATAGAATTATACTAAAATGAAGAATTTTAGTCAAAACAATTCATTGAAAAGATCAGTTTTTAACTTCGAAAACGCTGGTTGTTGTAAACACTTCGCCTTTAGTAGTAATACCTTCAATTACAATATTATATTTCCCCGGCGTATCGGGTGCTGTGAGTTCAAACTTTTCAGGCTTCCCATTTGGAAAAGTAATGTCAGGCTTCCATAAAATTGTATTCCGCGAATCTGGATGTGAGGCTATATTGTCATAAGTAACCGGGTTACAGTTTTTTTCAGGCAGGAATTGATAATTGATAAAAATACCTGCCGAGGGAAGATCGATTCCTGCAAAATCGCCTTTTTTAGAAATAATACTGATGATACCGCCATAGGTTTCTCCACCCTTCACGTAATCCTCATTAACCACTTCAATCCTCGAAATGTTCTGTGGAGATATAGCCAGTATCCTTGCCGGTTCATCTATAGCAACCCAATCAATCATAACAAGCGGATCGTAAAAAGATACGCCCCTGCTACCCAGGACTGCAAAACGCGACTCGCCTTTACGCTTACGCACCTTTACTTCGCTGGGCAATTCATTGAAATAATCTTCAAGAGTTGGAAGTTGTATGTATTTATCAATATAAATGATGGCTGTAGGCTTTCCGTAAAATGCAAAATTATCCTGCTTTACAGATTTTTTTTTCGGCAGGCTGTCATCATAAAAAATCGAATTGATCTGCGTATTCTGGGCCAAGTTACGTACGGTCTTCCTTTCCGTTTCCGATAATTTGAATAAAGGCGAAGGCAAATGGAAAGGAAGGGTACAAAAATCATTATCAACCCAGATTTTAACTTTTAGCGAATCAATTTTCTCGGCGCAAATAAACAAGTCCCTCGACCCAGTGTAATCGGGCATCGCAAAGAAAAACCGGCCAACGCTATCGGTACGTACTGACATAAAATCACGGCCTTCGCCTATAATCGATAAATTTACTTTTTTATCAGACAGCGGTTTTTCGGAGCCCGCCACGGTCAATTTGCCTGATACTGAAAGACCACGTGTTTCAGGATAGTATTCCGTTTTATCCATCGTTGGCATTTTCGAAGTTAAAATGATTCCCGGCGGAGAAATGGTATTTTCGGGTACTACCGACAAACATACATCTTGTATTCCGCTCTCTCCGGGGTTAGCAGTCTGCAATGATAGTGTTATAGTTTCGCGAGGGGAACAGCTCGTCTTATCCACATAAACCGATAGCAAATCGTGAATATCACCTGCTGTGTCTGGAAGATATTGCAGTATTTCCGAATTCCGAATATTATCTGCAGCCAATACTTCATCCATTTCCGGATTTACAATCCTGATTTGCCTGTATCCATATGATTCGGGTCCATAATTGCGCATGAGTTTTGTATATCCCCTAAGATAGTATGTACCTGTGAGCATGTTGGCGGGTATGTCGATGCATCCTGTTGCAGATAAATTACGGATAAGACATTTACTATCAGTAATTTTATTTCCGTTGGGAGTAATCAGTTCACAGTAAAATATCTGGCTCAGAACAGGACTATTTGCAGTTTTGCCATCCGACACAGATGCAAAAAACTGTACCTTTTCATTTGTTACATATATAGAGCGATCCGTAAGGATGACAATTTTTTCATGCTTATTAGCAGGTAGCAGTGAAAGGCGGCCCGCAAAGGATGGCCATGCTATAATCAGAAGCGCGAAAGCAGTAAACTTTATCTTGTACATTTTTTTCAACTAATTAGGCCAAAAATCTGGTTTAACATTCGATCCTCCGACAGTGGAAGTACAATCCACACATTCGTGGTCAATCGCAATCATATCATACGAATAAAGCACGGTGTCTCCCAAAATTGTGGTATGCGCAGGCAGATATACAGGATACATTATGGGAGAGGCATCAGCCAACCCACGTGCCAACGGAACCATTCCACAAGCTATAACATATTCCAAAGGAAGATCAGGTACATTTTTAACAAAAATCCGTTTTTGAGTAACGGTTGCGGCACCGAAAAACCCAAGCACCTCCTGCTTCGGATTTGTGAGATTATGCAGATTCCCTTTAATTGCCATTGGCTGACTTTCGTATAAACCGCCCTGATCCTGATAGTTGGCCTTGATTTTTTCCCAATAGTCGTTGGCAGCATCGCTCATGCTAAATTGCCTCACCAACAGGCTGTACCCATATACCAGGCGAGATGAGGAGGTATTATCGACAAAATTGAGGGGGAATTGTTTGTACTTGTTCTCCGAAAGCAACTTTGTCGAAAGCATGTAAACATCCCGGAGTTTGGATGTTCTCCAACAAACCATTTTTGATGAGTCAGGGGGTAACACATGGTGAAGCCTCCCGTTGTAATACCATTCGATAGGATATAAAGTATGATATTCCCAGGTTTCGGTGGCTTCCCACCTGTAATTTCTACAGGCTGAATTTCCGGCATCCAGATCAAGATAGAATTGAATGCCCTGGGTAAATACGACAGGAGAAGCTGTTGGCAGTTTTTGCGTGACGTAATAAACTGAATCTACATCCGGAGCATCTTGTATCTGGTCAAAATCAGATACTATGTGATCGCCTCCCAGTATCTGTATATCAATTTTGAAGGTGTTGCCTGGTATAAGTTCACTTTCAGGAACAATGGCATCGTAATTTCCGTTCCACACATCAATTGCAGGGTACGTATTTCCTTTACCATCTATTATTTTAACAATACATCCTGTAATCGGAATAATTGCCGGTTTAATAAAGGGTGAAGTGGTTCCAATATTTACTCGCTGAACATGGTCGCCCCTGTTCACTTGTCCTGTAATAACATATTTCACTGCATCTGTTCGCTCTATAACAGGATCATACCGCTTAATACATGATGTAAGTGCCAGCATAAAAAATAATCCCAGTAAAGCTATTTTATTCTGATACATAATTCCCAAGTTTAAACAGCCAGGTTGCGGTAAAAATCGGAACCCCGATAACTGAATACATAAAGCTGCGAATAATACCATCCTCCGTTTTGTAGTAAACCGAATATGGATTACTCCTTCCAAACGCATTATATGCACTGAATATGAATGAACTGTGCATAAATTTCTGTTTCTTCAGGTTTCCTTCGATGGTAACTGAAAAATCAGCACGAACATAATCCGGAATACGGTATTCATTGCGTTTTGAATAATCGAGTACCGGCAAGCCATTGATAAAATATACCGAAACAGGATAAGTAACGGGTTTCCCTGTCTGGTAAGTAAATATGGATGCAAAAGTAAGCCGCCTTGTGATATGATAATTGAGCACCACATTTAGTGAATGCGGAATATCATAATTTGCCGGATAAGCCAGGCCATTATTAATCTGATTCCAATCGCTGCCTCCGTCAACTTTTATAATCGAACGTGAGTATGTGTACGACACCCAGCCTTCGAGCTTACGCATGCTCCGTTTAACGAAAAGTTCAATTCCATAGGCTTCCTGGTTGCCTTGCAATACGGCAGTTTCAACCTGTACATTCTCCAGAAAATTGGCTCCGTCCTTAAATTCAGGGTAATTAGTTGTTTGTTTATAAAAAACTTCTACCGATGTTTCTATCCCCCATTTGGACAAGGTACGGAACACTCCGGCTGAATACTGGTTACTTTTGGAAGGCTGAAGATGATAATCCGCCAGTTTCCATTGTGTATTTGGGGCTATGCTGGTGGTTGTGCTTAGCATGAATAAATTCTGATGCATCTGGTTGAAAGCCAACTTTATGGAACCGTCAGCATCGGTTTTAAAATTCAGAGCAATCCTGAGGTCCGGCTGTTTATACTTGCAAATAGGCTTATTTCTGTTAAAACTAAGTGAATCAATAATATTCTTTGTTTCCATAGGGCCACCCGCAGCATATTCGTAAACGGTTTTGGGTCCGATGGGTGTATAAAGCGCGTATCGGCCTCCCAAGGTTAGATTTATCCACGGTAGGATATCGTATGAATCCGAAAGATAAACTGAAGCTTCATGAGACTGCTCGCTGCCAAGTTCGACAGGTTTTCGCAACGATTTCTCCCCATAAGGAAGAACCATTCCACGGTTGAGTTTATATAAAATCATCCCGACGCCATATTCGAGCGAATTTTTGTCTCCCAGGGAGTGTTTGAAATCGCCCCGAAATTCATAGTGCTCCATTTTGTAAGCGTGTGTATAGGCTTTCATCTCCTCCTGCTTGTCGTTTGTGGTGAATGAATACTGCGAACCTATTACTGAAAACTCACCCCTGAGAGCGAGGCCGAAGTTATGGCTTACCGTCGCCGAAACCCCATTGTTCGTATAAGAATAATCATTCTGGTCGGATAAACTGAAACGGTCGAAGCTGTGATATGCGAATGCAGAAAGCTGGGTTTTCTTAAAATCGTAGTTGATACTCCCGGTGAGATCGTTGAAAGCAGCACTGCTGCTGCTGATAACGGGATCATTTATTTTTTTCAGTATCCAGTCGGAATAAGATGCGCGGGCGCTCAGCAAATACGAACTGAAATTTTTCTTAAGGGGGCCTTCAACTGCCAGGTTGGCGGTTACAGGATTTATTCCGCCACGGGCCGTAAATTGCTTGCGGTTTCCCTGCCGGGATACAATATTGAGTACCGACGAAAGATGTCCGCCATATTGTGCAGGAATAAATCCTTTATAGATTGAAAAATCTTTTATGATATCCGCATTGAAAGACGGGAAAAACCCAAACAAATGTGAAGTGTTATAGATAGGTATCTTATTGATATAAAATGCATTCTGATCTGAACCACCACCACGAACATTTATCCCTGCAGCGCCTTCGCCAACACTTACTATACCAGGCAAAGTTGTTGTCACTTTAAGTATATCGCGCTCACCCATCATCATGGGCAATTCCTTGATAGCTTTTATCGACATCTTGTCTAATCCCGGGTCTTTGGCGCGATTACTCATCTGCCGGTCGCCATATATCTCTATTTCTTTCATTTGGATCACCGACTTTTTCAGACTTACCGAAAAATCTCCGTCCGACAATACTTCGAGTTGGTATTTCTTGTTCTGGTATCCCATATACTGGAAGGATGCACTATAATTACCGGTCTTAAGATTGAGAGAAACAAAACCGTTGATATCAGAAGCGGCTCCCGTTTGTATTTCAGCAATATATATGGTTGCGCTAAAAATAGGCTCACCGGTTTCCTCGTCCAGAATACGACCCATAATTTTAGCTTTTACACCCGAAACCCGGCCACCCTTTTGTCCAATTTTAAGAATCTGCACAACATCAGCATTGCGACCGGTCATATATCGTTCTTCGCTTGCTGTGATTACTTTTGCCCCCGTATCAGACTTGCTTAAAATATCCATGGTTTCATAAGTCGGCAATGTAGCTAAAAGTTTTTCACCTGGCATAACAACCAGATTACCATGCCATGCCGATACTTCGAGTCCTGTTCCTTTTATAACTTCTGCAACAGCAGCCAGAGCGGTTGTGTTTTCCATATCGAGGTTAACATGAAGCAGGTACAACCATTTTTCCTGATAGAAAACCTTAACTGAAGTTTGATCGGTTACCAGGTTGCAAAACCTGGCAAAAGAAATATCTTTAACATGAAATGCTGTAATCTTGTCAGGCTGTTGTGCAGATAAAGAAGCAGTAAATAAGAAAAACAATATTCCGGTCAGCAAATTTTTCATGTACCAGTAAGTGTATTGCAATAGTTTATTAATTCTGTCATTTGCAGATCAGTAGCTTTTTGTACTATCAGATCATGTTTCCTGATATATTTCCTGATAAGGTCGCGCTGAGCCGAGGCAAAAGCAGCAACAAAAGTTCTGTTGTTTTTGTATCTGATTTTCCCGGCGCCATTGTAAACATACATCAATCTTTGAATACGTGAAAAATAACGGTCCGTCGATTTGAAATTCTCTATTAACAATTTCTTATTCTGGAAATACAAAATTTTGGAAGAACCGGCACCAAGCACCTGGTATATTTCCTTCGTAGAGTCAGCTGAAGCGATAATTTCAAAATGAAACCCTTCTATTTCAAATGTTTCGAGCCATGCAAATGAAACCTGGATAAGGGTGGGTGAACCTATTGAATTAATGTATTTTAAAACAAGCTGCTGATTAAAGATATCATAGTTTAGGGCAAGATGTGTATAAGTAATGCCGCGCAAAGTAACAGCGCCCTCAGTATCAAACTTGGTAAACAAGTACTGGGTTCCGGTTGTACGGGGCGGAGCATAGTAGTAATATGCCATCCCATTATACAAAAGCGGGTCATACCCGTACACATGGTCCGGATTTTTCTCCGTAATCTGCGCTGACAAATTAAACGCCCACAATACTATCACCGGTAAAAGAAAATATCGGGAAAGAAATCTAAATTGAACAGTATGCATAACTGTTAGAATACAATTGTGTTTATTATTTGTAAATTTTTCCGTTGCCAAAATTTTAACATTGCAGGTGCAGCTAATATTTATACTCAAACCAGAAATGTAAAAGGGATGCAAATCTATTGTAAATTATACTTATTCTTGCAATTAACACAACATTTAATTTAATATCATTGTTTCTGAATACATTAACACCTATTTAGATTTAAATATATTGAAATCAGAATTATAGTGACAACTCAGACAACGTAAATGTTTATTAGCTAAATATCAGCATGTTACGATTAGCAAAGGTACTAATTAGCCTTGCTGTTTTGTTATATTGCACCCATGCCAGTAATCACCACATAAGCCATTTCAAAAATAATCGCTTGCGCATAAGTTTCACTTGACTACTTTTGTTTTCTGAAAAAAAAAAATTCGTTGCACCAATATGCTTTATATTTACTGATCATACCTGAGAAAAATCAATGACATTACACCGCTCAGTAACCCTGCTTTTCTTGCTTTCCATCCTTACCTGCTATTCAGCTTTCTCAGCCGGCGTCATACCTGTTCCTATTGATTCGGTGGACTTTAACCGCATACATTTTAAGAAAGTGCGAAAACTCATTTCCATGCAGAAGAATTTTGGAATCAGAACTTTTAATGACATAGTACCTGTTTGTTATAACTCCCCTGACTCAAATAATTACAGAACTTTTAGAGAATCTCAACTTATTAGGCAGAATATTGACGTAGTTTGGAATAACCTTGTACACCAATCGCCGAGTGAAGAATTTGATGGGAGAATTGTGACTTTCGGCTTGTTATATTCCAAAAAGCACAATAATTTTCTGTATAAAAACGAATCGTATAAAGGGATCGAGGAAGGCCAGATACTTTTTTTCAACCTACATGTGCTCGGGATAAAAAATATTGCAGTCGCAATGGAAGTAACGCGTATGGATAATGAGCAAAAAGAAATTGAATATTGCTACGTAGATCATGGAAGTACCAAAGGCACGCAGAAATTCAAATTGCAACCCACACCCGAAGGATATACAAAAATAACTCAGTTTACAAGGTATAAGTGTAAATCGCGGCTCCGCAACCGGAGGCTATATTCCTTTTTTCACGGCAAAATTGTAAAGGAGTTTTTCAGTGCAATTAAGAGTAAGAGCGAGAGCAATTCGATAATGGGTGGGTTGTAGAGATTATCATTACTTGTTTCAGAGTTACCGATCGCTGAGCGGAGCCTAAAGTTATCGGGACAAAGCGCAGAGTTACAGGTTTAATATACTATAGCGTGATAGATTTTTCCCCATCTCCAATTTACTATTTATACTTTTTCAAAAAGTAATTTGAAGTCATTTTTTGCCAAAAAGGGTCAAATTTAAATTAGCTTTCAGAACAATCGGGTTTTTGTGGCATTAATTTCAATAAAGATGAATTTACAAACACATTAAAACCAAGTGTTTTAGCGCTAATCGATTATAATGGATATTCATATCGAAATTTTTAACTAAATTGCTTGGCAGATCAAACCCATTTTATACTTTTGTGAAACGATTCACAGCACGAAATAAAAAAAAATATGAGCCTCGAAAATTTTCAAAACGCCCACAAACTTCTCTATTCGTACAAGTACACATGGGCTCCAATCGAAAAAGGGTATAACAACCGCACACTTTATATTAACGTTGGCAGCGGTGAAATCAAGGAAAGACCAGTGTCGGCACAGATGAAGGAAAAATTCACCGGCGGAAAGGGTTTCGGTTTGAAACTGCTTTGGGACGCTACCCAACCCGATACAAAATGGAACGATCCCGAAAACGAAATCGTGATTAACACAGGTCCGATCTGTGGAATCACACAATATTCGGGAACAGGAAAATCACTTGTTGTTACCATTTCGCCACAAACCGACATCCCTGTCGACAGCAATGTTGGCGGTTTCTTCGGCCCGTTTATGAAATTTGCTGGATTCGACTCACTGGAATTACAGGGAAAATCCAAAAAGGATGTTATTGTACTGATTGACGAAACCCGCGAAATAGTTGAGATTTACGAAGCAAGCGACGAAAGTTACGACAGTCATTTATTGGCCGAATACCTTACGGAGACACTCGCAACAACCGAGAAAGACCGCCTGAATGTTTCGGTAGTTTCGGCAGGTACAGCCGCCGACAACTCACTGATAGGGATGCTCAATTTCAGTTTCTTTGATTCGAAACGCAAACTGGTCAGGTTGAAACAAGCCGGACGTGGTGGTATTGGAACCGTACTGCGCGATAAAAAAATAAAAGCTGTTGTAGCTCATACCAAAGGAGTTACAGGAAATCGCAACGGAGTTATCGACTTGCAAGCTATTATGGAGCGTGGCAAAATCTTTAATAAAGAAATGCGCGAACTCGACGACAAGCAATGCGAAATGCGCAGCAAAGGCACAGCCCATCTTACGCTTGTTATGAACGATTATGACTTGCTACCAGTTAACAATTTCAAATACGGAAGCCATCCCGATGCAGTAAAAATTTCGGGCGATGTATGGAAAACCTATTTCACGCAAGGTGTTCCCGATGGCTGCTGGATTGGCTGTAATATGGCCTGCGCCAAAGGTGTTGACAATTACGAATTGCGTTCAGGGCCTTACAAAGGATCAAAAGTGATTGTCGACGGGCCGGAATATGAATCCACTTCCTCCTTAGGCTCCATCGCCGGAATTTTTAATCCTGATTTTACCATCGAATCAAACTTTTATTGCGACACTTATGGTATTTGCACCATTTCGTTTGGAACCATCCTTGGTTTTATAATGGAATGCTACGAAAACGGAATCCTTAATGAAGAGCGCACCGGTGGACTGAAACTGAATTTCGGCAATGCCGATTCAGCCATGGAACTTTTACATATGATTTCGCGTGGTGAAGGTTTTGGTAAAATTGCCGGGCTTGGCGTTCACAAAATGAAGGAATTATTTGCAGCCAATGGCTGGGGTGATGCCGGTTTCATGCAGGATATAGGCATGGAAAACAAAGGTCTTGAGTATTCGCAGTATGTTTCGAAGGAATCGCTTGCCCAGCAGGGCGGTTATGCCATGACCAACAAAGGTCCGCAACACGACGAAGCCTGGCTGATTTTTATGGACATGGTGAATAACCAGATTCCTACTTTCGAGAAAAAAGCCGAAGCACTGCATTATTTCCCTATGTTCCGCACCTGGTTTGGGCTACAGGGACTTTGCAAATTGCCATGGAACGATGTGGAACCCGAAGATAACCATACACACGCCGAGCCCGGAAAAGTTCCCGGACATGTTGACAACTATGTAGCTATATACAAGGCAGTTACGGGAAATGATTTCGATAAGGAAGAACTGATCCGCCAAAGCGAACGAGTGTACAACTTCCAGCGCATCTTCGATATCCGTTGCGGTAAAGGCTTACGAAAAAATGATGCACAACCTTACCGCGCTGCAGGACCTGTTACCGAAGAAGAATATCTCAGTCGCCAGGAAAGATACGATGGCCAGCTTATCGACCAGATTGGGAAAGATCCATCGAAAATGACATTGCAGGAAAAAATGGCCGCTACCCGCGCCTATCGCGAAGACCGCTACGAACAACTGCTGGATGCGGTGTATGCACGTCGTGGCTGGAATAAAAACGGCGTTCCTACAATCGCTCATCTAAAGGATTTAAAAATGGATCTGCCCGAAGTACTCGAAGTGGTGACTCCATTGCAATAGCAATCAGTTTCAATGAAACAAAATCCTCGTTTGTGTAATTATAGCAGACGGGGATTTTTTGTGAAGGGGTTGAAGAGCTTGACACTTCGACTTCGCTCAGTGTGACAGTTTGAAGGGTTTGAAATGTTTGGTCTTTTGAAGAGTTTGTCGTATAACTTTCGTATGACCTTTGAATGACTAATACAAATCAGGGCTGGAATTGTAACTTATTAGTTACCAGGCGAATTTTCCCAGTGTTTTTAACTCTGGAAAAGTTTACATTAATAGACGAAACACTAATCCAACACTTGATTCGCATGACTATGTTTGACAATCGTTTTACCATTCAATGACAATTGGATGACGATCGTTTTACCATTCAATGACAATTGTATGACAATCGAAACTCTTCAAACCCAAAACTCTTCAAATCAGAAATCCGAAATCATAAAATCCATAACTTTGCAATCATTCACCAATACCTTAGCGTGAAATTCTCACTTGTACATATTATAAAGGATCTTCGTCGACGCGACCATAAACCTGCAATGGGTGGTCTCGATATTTTAAAATTTATTGGCCCGGGATTGCTTGTTACTGTTGGCTTTATTGATCCCGGTAACTGGGCATCAAACCTGGCAGCCGGCGCCGATTACGGCTATGAACTTTTATGGATGGTCACCCTTTCGACCATCATGCTGATTGTTTTGCAGCATAATGTTGCTCACCTTGGTATTGCGAGCGGCCTGTGCCTGTCGGAAGCTGCTACCATGTACCTGCCAAAATGGGTGTCGCGTTCGGTTCTTTCATCGGCCGTTGTAGCCTCTGTTTCCACTTCATTAGCCGAGATACTTGGCGGTGCCATTGCCCTGCAAATGCTTTTCGACATACCCATACGGATTGGATCCATTATTACCATCATTACTATTATTATACTCCTGTTTTCGAACTCATACCGTAAACTCGAAAAGTGGATCATCGGCTTTGTAAGCATTATAGGGCTTTCGTTTGTTTATGAGTTAACACTTGCCGACATATCGTGGAGTCAGGCTGCGATAGGCTGGATAAAACCCTCGTTTCCCGATGGTTCAATGATTGTGATTATGAGTGTTCTTGGAGCTGTGGTAATGCCTCACAACCTGTTTCTACATTCCGAAATTATCCAGAGCCGGCAATGGAACCTTACGGATGAAAAAATCAAAACCCGGCAATTACGTTACGAATTTCTCGATACACTCTTCTCGATGATAATTGGCTGGGCCATCAACAGCGCAATGATACTGATGGCTGCGGCTACATTTTTCAAACATAAGATACCGGTTGCCGAATTGCAGCAGGCAAAAAACATGCTGGTTCCCTTGCTCGGCAATAATGCCGCCCTCGTTTTTGCAATTGCCCTTTTATTCGCAGGCATTGCATCGACAATTACTTCGGCTATGGCAGGCGGTAGTATCTTTGCAGGTTTTTTCGGCGAACCGTTCGACATGAAAGACAATCATTCGCGGTTAGGAGTTCTTATTTCGCTGATACCGGCACTGGTGATTATATTTATCATTTCCGATCCTTTCAAAGGATTGATTTACTCACAAATGCTGCTCAGCATACAACTTCCGATCACAATTTTTACGCAGATTTACCTCACTTCATCACAAAAGGTAATGGGCAAATACGCCAATTCATTATACCTGAAAACGATACTTTTGTTAATAGGCGCGGCAGTTACATACCTGAATGTCAGGCTTCTATTGAGTTTCTTATAAGTTTTGCAGAAATTAAAACCTATGAAACGATTAATCATACCATTAATTATACTCCAGATGATCGCAATATCTGGTTTACAGGTTTTTGCGCAATCCGAACCCGGCACAGGAGAAGTTGATTTTTCGAATGATGGCCGGGGATGGTCGTTCGGATTGAATGTGGGTGTTTATTATCCTTCGAAAAATACTGCGAATTACTATAACGGCAATTCGTCGAATGAGAATAATACGGCCTATGTAATGTCAAATTACACCTGGTACAATGCGATATTTAATGCTCTGAGAGCACACGATTCGATCTCGGTAACCGGACCTCAAAACATGCATTATAAAATCGCAATGCAGCCTGGAATATATGCGCAATATAGCTTTAATCCTCAACTGGCTCTGGTTATCGAATTCAACTATATGAAACTGAAGGCCAATGATGCCATTACAATTGATGTTGATCCGCCGC
>JBBRYZ010000101.1:0-14815 GCA_038237165.1 Bacteroidales bacterium
TCGAAATAAGGATTTAAGGGTTGGGGATTCGGAATTAGGAATTAAACCCCCGATCGTTCGCCATAACACCTAAAACATAACCTGCACATCCAGATGGCTATCGGAACAGAACAACAAAGAATTTGAATAATGAATAACGAACAAGGAATATCGAATTATGAAGTAAAAAAGTCAAGCTTACAATTCTAAGGTGGAAATTTAATATCAATGTAAAGGCTCTTAACTTCTACATTCATGATTCCTTGTTCTTTATTCGATATTTTAAAACCTTACTAAAATATTCTGCCAAAAAAAACAAGAATATCGTTTTTAAGAGCCTAACTCCTAACCCCTCAAAAAAAATGATCAGAAAAAAAATATTAGTTACCGGCGGAGCCGGATTTGTCGGATCGCAGCTTTGTGAAAGGCTTTTGAATGATGGTAATGAAGTAGTTTGCCTCGATAATTATTTCACCGGTCAGAAAGCAAATATTGTTCACTTGCTTGATAATCCGTATTTTGAAGTGATACGCCACGATGTAACTATGCCATTTTTCATCGAAGTGGATGAAATCTACAACCTGGCATGCCCGGCATCACCCATTCATTATCAGTATAACGCCATCAAAACCATGAAGACGTCGGTAATGGGAGCAATCAATATGCTCGGACTGGCAAAACGGATTAAAGCAAAAATTCTCCAGGCATCAACCAGCGAAGTGTATGGCGATCCGCAGGTTCATCCTCAGGTGGAATCGTATTGGGGGCATGTAAATCCTATTGGCGAACGTTCATGCTATGATGAAGGAAAGCGTTCGGCCGAAACCCTGTTTATAAATTATCACAAACAGAACAACGTCAGGATAAAGATAATACGCATTTTCAACACTTATGGTCCGAAAATGCATCCTCACGATGGCCGGGTGGTTTCCAATTTTATTATGCAGGCTTTGCAGAATGAGGATATAACAATTTATGGCGATGGGCGGCAGACCCGAAGCTTTCAGTATGTTGATGACCTGATTGAAGGCATGATACGTATGATGGCTTCGCGCGAAGATTTTACCGGCCCGGTGAATATCGGCAACCCGAACGAATTTACCATTCTTGAACTGGCCAACAAAGTAATCGAACTTACTAATTCAACTTCGAAGATTATCCGCGCGCCGCTCCCGGCCGACGATCCCATGCAACGCCAGCCCAATATAGACCTTGCAAAAAAAGAGCTCGGCTGGGAACCAAAAATACAGCTCGAAGAAGGCCTTAAAAAAACAATTGCGTATTTCGATACACTGATCAAATCTTAAATTAATTATTCAATAATGAGAATATTAATCACCGGTTCGAACGGTCAACTAGGTAATGAAATAAAGGAACTTGCGTCTATATATTCTCATTATGATTTCCTTTACACCGATGTGAATGAGCTTGATATCACCAATACTGCCGATGTAAACCAATATTTTGAGATTCATAATCCTGATGTGATCATCAATTGCGCAGCTTATACAGCAGTTGACAAAGCCGAAACCGATGAGGCAACTGCTTTTCTGGTTAATGCTGGTGCACCCGGAATCCTTGCACGGGCAGCCGCTGATACCAGTGCATTTATGGTTCATATTTCAACGGATTATGTTTATGCTGGAAGGAATTTCCAACCCTATGTTGAAACGGATACTGTTAATCCCGTTTCGGTTTATGGAAAGAGTAAGCTTGCCGGAGAGAAGGCAGTTCAGGAAGCCGGAGGGAAAGCTCTTATTATCAGGACTTCCTGGCTATATTCCGCTTTCGGGAATAATTTCATCAAAACAATGATGAAATACGGCCGAGAACGAGAATCACTGAATGTGGTTTTCGATCAGATAGGCACACCTACTTATGCCCATGACCTGGCAAAAGCAATTCTCGACATATTGCCTGTTGCTATGACTGCCGGGAATATAGAGGTTTTCCATTACTCAAACGAAGGAGTAGCCAGCTGGTACGATTTTGCCAAAGCAGTTCATCAGTTTGCCGATATCACTTGCCAGGTGAATCCTATCCCAACCAAAGATTATCCCTTACCTGCTGCGAGACCGTTCTACAGTGTTCTTGACAAATCCAAAATCAAGAAGCATTTCTCCATCGAAATTCCGTATTGGAGAGACAGTGTAAAAGATTGTGTTGAGCGGCTTGCCTAGACTACAGACTATTCGAAAAGTAAAGAACCATTTTCGCTTTTTCATTGGAAATTCCAATAAAAGCCTGATTAAGAGTGCAGGAGCACATCGGTTACAGATAATGAATTGGAAATAATTGCTCTTGATCTGAAACACATAAATCAGTCTAAAAGGTCATTTTACCGAAGATTCCAAAGGCAATACTATTCTTTTTTTATTGCTTTATCAAATGCTAATCCTATACTTAAAGGATTAATCATACGACTGCTTCTTTCGGATGGAAGAAATTATTAACAGGCTTGTTAAAGCTGACCAGCTACCGGCTGTTTGATTGTTTTATATTTAGTGATATCGTATAAATAAATAACTATATTTGATAGCAATTACCAATAAAATATTCATCGGCAATGAAAGCTTTTCCCTTTATAAATTGTGTAATTATTGAAGACAATGAACTTGACAGGGATATTGCAGAAGACTTCCTATCACAAATACCCTTTATTAATTACATCGGGAGTTTTAGTAATCCCTTTGACGCAATCGGGACACTGAAGAACGGGAATGTACAATTGCTGTTGCTGGATTTAGATATACCTCTAATAAATGGATTAGATTTCTATAATTCTTTATCCTCGAAGCCTTTATGCGTTATTATCACAGCCCACCCTGAATATGCACTGGAGGGTTTTGAGGCTAATGTACTCGATTATATTGTAAAGCCACTGAGATTAGAACGATTGCAAAAAGCCGTCAGCTTGGCCAAGGAATACCTCGAAATAAAAGAAAAAGCCGCATTATTTGATGTCAGTTTCGAAAATAATATTTTATCAATCAAAGAGGGAACTACTATTATTCAGCTTAGAACCAAGGATATTATATACCTGGAAGCCCTTGGAGATTATACAAAAATTATAACCAATGAAAAAGTATATATGACACTGTTGGGATTAAAACTGTTTATTGAGAAATTGCCGGAGAATAAATTTTTAAGAATACACCGGAGTTTTGCAGTATCGGTGGATAAAATCAGGAAGCTGAAAGACAATGAGCTGATCCTGGATGAAATCCATCTGCCTGTAGGCAAAACTTTTCGGAGGGATGTAAACAAATATTTAATCCCAAATTAAATGCTTTATGATAAAACCCTGGCTTCTTTTTATCACTATTTCCCTGCTAGCTTTTCCTTCGTTTTCTCAAAAGCCTGATCTGAATAAATACACTACGCCAAAGGAAAAACTTAGTGCTTTGTCAAAATACATTCAGAGTTGCGGCAGGCAGGAAAAATATGATGAAGCTATTGATGCCTTGAAGACCGGGATCATCATTGCGAAGAAATATAAAATTGATTCAACCCTATTGGAGTACTATTATTTTACCGGAGCTGCTTACGAAACTTCGTATGCTGACAGCGCATTGGTTTATCTGAAAAAAGCAGAAGATCTTGCTTTTAAGATACACCATACTAAATACCTAGTGCGCTCACAATTTGAGTTACTGAACGTGTATCACACACAAAACAGGACCGACTCAATTTCGTCGATCATGCAAAAGCTACAAAGTGAAAGTACAAAATTGGACAGCCTGAGTTGGGAGAAAGCCACATTATTAAATAATATAGGATATGCATATTACAGGCAACTAAAATACAATGAGTCACTTACGTATTTTTTCAGGGCGCTTGACATTTACCAGCATTTAAAGGACACAAGCGATGTTGCCATACTCTGGCATATTTTAGGTAATGCCTACCGCAAACTCAATCTTTATCCGAAAAGTGTTTCTTATTACCGGCAAGCCCGGGAACTATACCTGGCCAAGGGCACTGTTTTGCGCGCCGCTGAGTGCGCCGATGATTTAGGGTCAGCCTACGCCGAAATGGGTATGCCCGACTCCGCACTGATATATCAAAAGATAGCTCTAAAAGCTGCTAAAAAATTCAAGGCCGTCGAGACACTCGCATACGCAACACTGCACCTTGGACAAACCTATTCAAAACTCGGTCAGCTTTCGCTTGCAACATCCTATCTTACTGAAGCACTGAAAATTGCACAACAAAATAAATACGAAGCCGTTCAAATTGACGCTTTCATGGAATTGGGAAATATCAATTTCAAATTAAAAAGTTTTGAAAAAGCCAAAAACTTCTATGAACAAGCGCACAGCCTGGCTCTTAGGAACGAAAGAAAAGCGCTGTTGGTGGAAACCTACCTCAAACTGGCCCAGACTGAAGCATCCTTAAATAATTACAGCAAAGCCTACCAGTACCAGAAAATATATATCGCTTACAAAGATTCGATAAATGCCGAAATATCGAATAAGAATATTGCCGAAATGGAAGCCAAATACCAGAATGAGAAAAAAATGCAGGAAATTTCCCTTCTGGCTGAAAAAAATAAATCACAGACTCTCGAACTTAAAAATCAACGTCTGAACCAGTATTTTCTACTGGCTGGATTATTCTCTATCCTTTTGTTTTCCATCGTGCTATGGAGAAACTTTAAACTGAAACAAAAAAGCAATCTGCTTCTGGAAGCGAAAAACATAGAACTCTCGGCTGCCTCTGAAAAAATTTCAGTTATAAATGAGAAACTCAGTGAGGCCAATCAATCCAAAACAAAGCTGTTCGGTATTATCAGCCACGACTTAAGAACTCCTGTTATAGGTCTGATTCAATTTCTCAGGATGCAAGATAAACAAGCCGGCTCAATGAGCGAAGAATACCGGAAAAAGCAAAGCCTGCTTATCGAACAATCGGCTGAAAACCTTGTGGAAGTGATGGAAGATATGCTCATCTGGGCAAAAAGCCAGATGGAAAACTTTGAACTTTCCATCGAACCGGTTGATATCAGAAACCTGATTGATGAGATTATACTGGTGCATAAAATAAATGCGGATCAGAAAAACGTTTCACTTCAGATAGATTGCCCTGAAAATCAAATTTTTAACACCGATTCAAATTTTTTGAGGGTCATTCTCCGCAACCTGTTGAGTAATGCGATAAAATTTAGTCCTGAAGGCGAAGCCGTTGAAATACAGGTTACAATGACAAATGAAGCCTTGTCAATAAAAATCAGGAACCAGGGGAAAAGTATGAGCAGCGAACAGATCGAAGATCTGAATAACTGGCAGAGCATAAAAAGTAGCCCTTCGGGTATGGGACTTAAACTTACCAAGGAATTTTTGGTGAAACTACATGGAACACTTGAAGTAAATCCCGGCACGATGAATGGCAATGAATTCGTTGTAACACTTTACTCTATGCGTTAATTACTCCTGATATCTTTCTTATATTCAGCATAATGGCAATATAATCTGGCTTTTAAAAAGGACATTTTAAAGGATTGCCGGTTATTACCATTCAACTTTTGCATCCTTTTCCCTTCAATTTCCTATTTAACAGCCACGCTTTAAGTATGTATGTATTTTCATTCATCGTTTTATTAACGCCCTTCATCGATTAAATTGATATTTGCGTACCAGGTTACTTAAATTTATACTGAATTTAATCTGATCGCTGTATGAAAAAGCAAATCAACACCCAACATCTTCCAATTTACAGTATTCTTCTCACTTTAGCCTTCATTACACTTATAAGTTCCTGTAGCAAAGGTAAGGACGACCCATCAAGTAAGAATGGAGGCGCTCAATACTGCGGCAAGATTGAATGGGAAAACACTATCGGGCTTAAAGGATATTTTGACGGAGAGGTAACAAATAACAGATTTTACCTTACAACCATGAATCTTAAAGATGATAAAGATACAAGCATCACTTTTCATTATGATGCAAACCATCACATACTGAACGGTCAGGCTGGTTTTACATTTACTTACGATCAGAATGATATCATCAAAATAGTAATGGAGGAAAAGGGTAAAAAAGGATCTGCCACTTACAATTTTGACAAGAAAGGACATTCCACAACTACTGAAATTGAAAACTCAGATGATCAAGGCTCAACAAAACTCGTATTCACCTATACGTATGATCAGAATGGCGATCCTGTTACTATCAAGGGTCATGGTGAAAATAAATCGACAGAGGGAACTACAATTTCTGATTATTTAATTACGGCTACATATTTGACAGATAAAGCAAATTTTCTGCCTCCTACACCTGAAATGACTCCGTTTACAGTTTATTTTGCCTATTCCTGGTATTTGAGCAGCCATCTGATAGATAAATGGCAGATTCATATTACAATCACGTTGGAAGATGGTACAAAAGCGCCGCCAATGGATTTCACACAGCAATACACCTATACTTTTGATAATAACGGAAGGGTTGCAACAATGGTACATACAGGCAACAGCAAGAACATTTATACATTTAATTTATCAGGCTGCAAGTAATCGTTTTGTATAACCAACAAAAATGGCAATGATAAAAACCTGGTTCACCCGATTTGTCATTCTGCTTTTTATCTGTGTACATGTTATTCAGCTACATGCTCAGAACCTGGAAGGAATAGGAAAGCAAAAGCCCTTTACTTTTCATGGGGACCTTGCCAATAACCTTATCGTATACCATGTGTCGGGGATTTCTGCACGCAGGCAGGCATTTACGTATGTGATGTCGGGCAATTTCGTAGCTTCCTTTTATGGAATCAGTCTCCCTTTTTCGTTTACCCTGAGTGACCAGCAGCGCAATTACAGTCAGCCGTTCAACCAGTTCGGGCTTAGTCCTTCCTATAAATGGATTACCGTTCATGCCGGGTACCGCAACATACGGTTTTCCGATTTCACTTTGTCGGGCCACACCTTTTTGGGTGCCGGAATTGAGCTGACACCCGGCAAATTCCGTTTCAGCCTGATCGGCGGACGTTTTAACCAGAGCACCGTTTCAAACACTTATGCTAAAGTGGACAGTTTACCTTATTACAGACGTAGTGGAGTAGCTATGAAAATTGGAATTGGTGGCAGGAAAACCTTTGTTGATCTTATCATGCTTCGGATAAGTGATGATAAAAAATCACTTCCGGAGAAATCAGTTTACCCATCACGAACGCCCGAAGAAAATCTGGTAACAGGACTCAATAGCCGGATCACATTCTCGAAAAACCTGATTTTTGAAGGTGAGGGCGCCGTTAGTGTATATACCGGCAATCAGTATGCTCCTGGTTTATCAGGTTCAGATGGTGAAAAGCTCAAAAAAGTTCAGAATTTAATTTTAGTTAACCAATCATCCACATTAACAAAAGCGATAAAAGCCTCACTGGTTTACAAGATTAAAGGATTTTCAATCCGGACTGAATATCGTCGCATTGATCCTGACTTCACATCGATGGGATCTTATTTCTTTAATAATGACCTGGCAAGTATCACTATTGGCCCGTCATTCAGTCTTTTAAAAAAGAAACTGTTTTTCAGAGGTAATATTGGTTTTCAGCACGACAATCTCAGGAATACTAAAAAAAACACCTCAAAACGGACTGTTGGCTCGGCCAATATATCACTAAATCCAGTGAAATGGTTTGGGATGGATGCTTCCTACAGCAATTTCAGTATCATACAACATGCTGGCAGCATTCCCCTCGCTGATACTCTTAAAATTTACCAGAGTACCCAAAACATCTCGGTTACACCTCGCCTCATCTTTATAAATAGCGATTACAGCCATATGGTGATGCTGGTTTATAACCGTTCGAACCTGATCGACAAAAATCCCCGCACTCAACAAATTACTGATAATACGGCTACCATTCTGAACCTGAATTATATGCTGGGATTGCTGCAAAAGAAAATTACTCTGACCAGCGGACTTAACTACATGGTGCTTCATAATCATTATGCTGACAATAAGGCAACCGGTGTTTCACTCGGAGTTGCAGGTTTAACAGCCAAAGATAAACTATCACTTTCGTGGAACAATAGCCTGCTCAGATCCGAATACATGCAAAACAAAGGCTTGATTTATACCACAAACTTTACTGCTACCTATAAACACAGTAAGCATCATCAATTTCGCGCCGGCATATATTATACCGGCAATCATTATAAGCAAAGTTCCACAGCACCGTCATTTAACGAAACTAAAGGAGATATGAGCTATGTTTACTCATTTTAAAAAGATACAAGTCCTGCCATTCATACTTGCAATACTGATGGCAGAAATAGTTTCAGCGCAAAACAGCGTTACTATTACCATTGCTGTAACACCAGCTTATTCAACCCACATTACCGACTATACCTCGCAACCGGGAAAAATTATTTCGTCAATTATCAGCAATACTGTCGGTAACGTACAGCATATATATCTTCAAGGGAGTATCAGCAGTAGCGAAGGGATAAAAATTTATACAGACCCTTCGTTTAAAATGCCTGCTCCCATAACCCTTATGCCAGGCCAGCCATATATGGTTAGTGTAAATGACCTGGGGATGATTTTTGATGCAGATCATTTGATTTTTGAGGGAATTACGAAACAGAAGGTTACCTATGGCAACGGATTGCCCGAGGGTGATTATCAGATATGTATCAGGGCTTTCAACTATGCAACCGGGCAGCCGGTATCGGGGGAAGAACCCCAGGGCTGCAGCGGCATTTTTACTATTTCCGATGTTGACCCTCCGATGATACTAAATCCTGTATGTGGAGACAGCATCACGGCTAATTTGCCTCAAAGTATTGTTTTCAATTGGACGATGCCTCCCGGCACTCCGTTCAATACACAGTATTACATCAAAATGATCGAGATCCTTCCCAATGACCGCGATGCCAATGATGCAATGAATGCTACCGGTCATCCCGGTTTTTATGAATCAACTGTGCTCTCAACCAGTCTGTTATATGGCCCGGCCGAACCGGCTTTGGTAGAAGGCAAACGCTATGCTTTTTTTGTATCTGCCGTTGATCCTTCAGGCAAAACGTCGTATCGCAATGGCGGAAGAAGCGAAGTATGCAGCTTTGTCTACAAATCTCGCGAAACTCCGGTTATTCCGGTTCTGCCTCCGAACAATAATAATCCGGTACTTCCGGTCAATAACAATCCGGTACCTCTGGTCAACAATCCTAATCCCAACCCGATAAGTTTACTTGATGCCCCAAACCTGAATTGCAGCTGCAAAACGAATATAGTGGACAAAGCTGTCAATAATACCAATGCAAAATCCGGAGCGGTGGTTCACGTAGGTGCTTTCGATATGACCTTGTCGAATGATGTTGTGGAGCAAAATGGCCTGCTGAAAGGAACGGGAACAATTCCGGTTCCTTTCCTGAACAGTAGCCTGTTGAAAATACGCGTCGAATATGCTGATCTTCAGATTAACGCTTCGAACCAGGCCGTTTCGGGCACTGTCCGTGCCCGACGCAATGGAAATTCAGCCGGGTTTATGCCGGCTTACGATGATCCAAAAGCACCTAAAGCATTCGCCAAGGATGATGTTCTGAAAGTGGGTGATTATGTAAAAAACACTGCAAACAGTGCAATAGCAACCATTAGCAATGCCGTAAATTCAGCAGGTTGGGAAATGCCGTTCGGAATTGAAAAAGAAATTTCGGGGCAAAAAATGGTTGTTGCCATCACTGATATGTCTTTTACCCCCGATCAGGCAGGGTTTAATGCGTGTATGTCTTTTGATATTCCCGAAGGAGGCCCGAACAATACTTTGGCACTTGGAGCTAAAAATGTTTGTTTCAAGGATAAGTCAAGCTTATGCGGTGATGCCGTGCTGTTCCTGGTCGAAGATTTTAAAATTGATGCCTTGAATTTCACTTTTATCAAAGCCACCGGCAATAATAATTCGCAGGCGGGAACCTATGCCATTTTTGATCCCAGCGGATTTAAGCAACTGCATATCAAAGCGGAATACGATTTTTCGCAGAACGTAATAGTCCGTCAATCGGACAAAGGCGTTGTGAAAGCTACTTTTGAAACCGATATCAAAAGCTGGAATAACTGGTATGCCAATGTCAATATAGATCCTTTTTACGCCGCCGGTTATGATGATTTTGGATTTTCATTAAAAGCCCCAGCGTTTTATGATCATTCCGACAGCATTAATGCTCCTGATATGCCAAAGGGAGACATTGAAAGTAAAAAAAATCACGAGGATAAAGCATGGATGGGATTTTTCTTCTCGGAGTTGGATGCTACTTTGCCTGCCGTTATCAAACGGGCCGACAATAAGCCGGTAGCTATTTCTGTAAAGAATTTTATGATTGACAATCAGGGCGTTACAGGTGATCTGGATGCACAGAATGTACTGGCGATCAAGGACGGCGACATGGATAGCTGGTATTATTCGCTTGACGACATCAATGTAAGGTTTGTGAATTCTTCCTTTATCAAAGGCGGGATGAACGGAAAAGTACTATTGCCGGTTTCAGGGAGCCCGGGGAACAGTCCGCAGGATCAACTGGATTATACTTGTACCTTGAGCAAACCTGCTTCGTCCGATAGTTCAATGGTGTTTCAGTTTGTGATAAAGCCCAAAGATAATTTAAAGGCAAAACTGTGGGAGGCAACCCTGAATCTGAAAAACACCTCCACCATTGTAGTCAACAACCAGAAAACCAAAGATAATCTCAAAGGAGATTTCAGGGCAACGGCAAATTTAAACGGTGATATAACCATCGAAGCCGACCTGAGTCCGATTCCAAAAATAGATTTCAAGGCAATTGAATTTCAGGACTTACAGCTGATGACATATTCACCATATATTTCCGGGAAATTAAGTTTCTTTAGTTTTACCAGTCCCCCTAAATCAGCTGGTGGTTTCCCGGTAACTATTAGCAGTATAAAGCCTGTTTTTAAAGGCGCTTCAGTAGGTATTTCATTCGACCTGGGAGTCAAACTTGCCGATATCGCCGCATTACCCAATGCCACTACCAAACTTGCAATAGTTGGCGATTTAACCATGACAAACGGCCGACCTGACTGGGGCAATCCGCGGCTTGAGGTTGACAGCATTGGAGTGAAAGGCCCTTTGGGACCGCTTGATATCGAAGGTTATGTTAAATTTTTCGATAACGATGTTAAATATGGGAACGGTCTAAAAGGTGCCTTGCAAGCAAAGCTCAGCCTTGGTATAAATAAAATCGTCATTAACAGTCATGTAATGTTTGGCCATACAAGCTATTATTACTGGTACGTCGATCTTTCATATTTAGCAAGTATCGGAACACCGATTGTGCCGCCTGTTTCAATGTTCGGCCTGGGTGGCGGCGCCTATTACAATATGTCGAAAGCTGATGACATATCGCCTGATGCCTTGCTGAAAGGCACTACGAATGACCTGAACCGATACATCCCAACCAATAACGTATTCGGGGTGAAAGCTAGCATTGTGGTAGGCGTGGGTAATGGTACTCCATTTCATGCTACCGGCACGCTCAGTATGGAATTGACTCATGATTTGGGTGTTTTAAATGTTGGTCTGGATGTGGATGCAGCTATGATGGCCGAGCTTACATCGGACATAACTAAGGCGCCGGTAAATGGTCACGGACATATTGCATATAATTTTCCGAACAAAATATTTGATGCCGGTGTCGGTTTAAATGTTCATTACGCCGGGTTACAGGGAAGTGGGTGGTTAGCCATTAATATTAACGGGAGTAATGGCGAATGGTACTTCAAGCTTGGAAGCCCCGAGCAGCGCATCTACGTTGATGTATTGAGTTTAGCAACAATTAATGCCTATATGATGATGGGTAGCCAGATTGGCGGCATTCCTGATCCACCGGCTGAGATATTAAAAGATTTTCCAAAGTATAAAAGCTCGCGCGATAACAGTATTGTATCCAACATCACAGCTCCGGGGTTTGCTTTTGGAGCAGGATTGCAATATGGTCCGATTGACCTTAATTTCCTGATGTTTTATATGAATCTGTCTGCCGGAATGGGCTTTGACGTGAATTTACGTCAATACAGTATAGGCTGCGATGGAGGCTCTAATCTACCTGGAATTAACGGATGGTATGCCAACGGACAGTTTTATGCCTGGGCAAAATTTGCATTTGGATTAAACCTGGATGTATGGTTTTATACCGGCAAGGTAGAAGTAGCCAAAGTGGAGGCAGCAGCTTTATTCCAGGCGGGATTAATTAACCCGACCTGGTTCGAAGGATGGCTGTACGGACAATTTAGTGTTTTAAACGGATTGATATCAGGCACCATGCATTTTCATGCTTCGGTTGGCGAAAAATGTGTGCCTGCCAGCAGCCCATTGGGGAGTGACTTACCGATAATTGCACAGCTAAAACCTGGAGATGGCGAAAAGGATATTTCAATAGGCAGGAATCCACAGGTAGTATTCAATTACCCGGTAAACAATGATTTTGAGGTCAGAAATACAAACAACCAGGGAGATGAGGTACTTAAAACCATCCATATCAATGTAACCGAGTTTTCCATCAGGCGCAAATCCGATAACGTGATTATTGCCGATTTGAGCAAAAATAAAAGTATTTCATTTACCGATGAAATGAAACTGGCAACTCTCTACACTTCGGAAGCATTTGATCCACAAACTGATTACATACTTACCGTTTCTGTCAGAGCGCTTGATGCAAAAACAAACCAGGTTTTGCAATACAAAGGTAAAGCGGTCGAAGAGTCCCAAAGCATTACCTTCACTACGGGAGATTGCCTGCATCGCCTGGATGAAAATGCGCAAACTATGCTGGGAAGCTATCCGTTCAAAAAACAGAGGTATTTATTGCAGTCTGAACAACCAACAGGGTTCATCCAATTGGATAAAAGCTATCCTTGTTTACTTAACGACCCCGACTACACGCTTATGGCCCAGTTTGTTTCGTACCAGTCTCCATCCCAGTCCAGTGTGAAAGAAGTATCAGTCGGAATGGACGGAGATAAGCTTACTTTCCCCATCCCTGCATTGCCCAATGAGGAAATTACTATGCTGCGAATCATAAAACGGCGAACTGTAATCAGCAGCATGATATTGCAAAAAGTTACCCTGGGATATGACAGTAAAAATCTTTATGCCAGTGGAAATGCAAATCAGCTCAATACTGTTAATGTAAAAAGCAGTAGCATATCCGGCACATCGGAATCGGCTGCCCCGAAGGATCTGGAATTGTACAGCTATTACTTCAAAACCAGCAAATACAATACGTTGAATGAAAAACTCACTGCTTCCGATCATGCTGTCAATGCTGTACGCGATGGCTTTGGCAACCTGGAAGGATATTCGGCCGACTTTAACTTTGATGAAGGCTTTGATCAGTTCGACATCAACCAGACCACTTTCGAGGCGTTTGGAGATAAATTTGTAATTTACCCGTTGATTCATATTTCGGAACAGGCACCGGGAAATTCCTGGATGCAAAACTATGTAAAAGGCTATTTTTATGCTAATTGGTCGAAAGCCTATACTATGGCAGGTGATTATCGTGAAGCGATTTCGCCGCAATACATCAGGAAATCTGCAACTGGTTTACAATGCCTGACTTTTGAACTTTCATTGAATCCTGTAGGATTTCTGCCTATGTCAGCAGAACTGCCCTTATCGGATCAGGAAATTCAAACTGCAACCAGTGTTCAGTATAATAAAGTAAGCCAGGTGTTCCTTAAAAAATATTAACACTCAAAAAATAATTCGTGATGAAAAATGTATTAATATATAAACATACTGCATTCATTCTGTTGCTCACATTGTTACTCACAAATATTACTGAGGCACAAATGGCAAAAATGTCGTTCAGCAACGCGTATAATACCATTAACCCGGTTAGCCAATCTGTTGCCGTTTCGAATGCTGGTAATAAGGGCGTGTCAATTAATATGGGTGGTTATACTCACAAGGTGAAAATTGGTTATGGTATTCCAATGGAAATTGCCTTAGAATACGCGGTGGTTAAGGCACAACTGAGCTCAGAAATAGCTAGTGATCCGGCAAATTATTTTAATAGTTCCGATGATGTTCAACAAGCATTTTCGAATCTTGCATACGGCGATTTTGTAAAAATTTCGAGTTACAACCAGGTCAATGTGATATTAAACTTTCGGTTCAATCCGCCGAAGCTGAATATATACGGTAACCTGGAAGAAGAATTCCTCAACAATTCGAATTCATCTCCATACGATCCAGCTGTATACCGGATGCCTTCAACTCCGGTTAGAGGAACAAAAATTCTGGTTATTAAGAAATAAAAGCAAGCATAATGAAAAAGTCTCTTCTTATCCTGGTTGTGTTTATAATTGCACTGTCCGTTTCGGCCCAGCAAAAAAAAGCTAACCTGAGCGGGCAAGCCCATCGGGTGCAGGCAGATAGCTTGCTGCCAACCAAAAACATGCAACTGATAGCCCGCAGCTATGGCGATTCGGTTGTATTGCGGTGGGCTCCGGCAAAAGCCACGCTTTGGTATTTTGCCAATAAAGCGGGTTATAAAATTATCCGTTATGACATTGAAAATAAAAAAATCATACTTTCAACCAGGAAGGAACTGAACGTACTTCCCATAAAACCCTGGTCTCTTGAGGAATGGAAACAAAGAGCCCAACACAACGACAGTCTTGCAGTTGCTGCGGCCCAGCTTTTATATGGTAAATCAAAAGCAGAAGTTCAGGGAAAAAAGAAAGATGAGGGCACCAATTTGCAGGAAGCCATGAATAAGAAATATGAATTGGAGAATGAACATGCGTTTGCTCTTTTCCTTGCCGATCAGTCTCCATTTCTGGCTACTGGCATGGGTCTGCGGTTTGCCGATAAA